>CAZJXH010000019.1:0-24007 GCA_964549475.1 uncultured Oscillospiraceae bacterium | reverse complement strand
CTTCATCGCCTGTCGGTTCCGTTTCCGGTCCTTCGGTTCCTTCATCGCCTGTCGGCTCCGTTTCCGGTCCTTCGGTACCTTCATCACCTGTCGGTTCCGTTTCCGGTCCTTCGGTACCTTCATCGCCTGTCGGTTCCGTTTCCGGTCCTTCGGTTCCTTCATCGCCTGTCGGTTCCGTTTCCGGTCCTTCGGTACCTTCGTCGCCTGTCGGCTCGGCTCCTGGTCCCTCTATGCCTTCATCGCCTGTCGGCTCCGTTGGTGTCCCCGGCGCTTCCCCGAATCCATCCGGATAAGTCGGTTCGCCAAATCCGCCTGGAGCAACCATTCCCCCAAGGCCTCCGGAAATTCCTCCAAGGATTCCGGTCAGATACGAACCGATAATTCCGCCGATAGCAGGCGGCAGTCCGCTTAATATAGCCGGAACCGCGCCTTCGCTTGTAATCCATTTTCCGAAGGTGCCTCCTGCTTCCGCCCATCCGCCATCATCGGCAAACAGCCGGACCCCTGTCAGTTCATTCACCGCAAAGGCCGCAAGAAAGAATCCGGCAAAAAAGAGTAATTTTTTAGGTACACTTTTGTGGCTTGCCATCAGAACAATCGCCAGGACAATCAGGATCGCCCATACCGAATTGAAAATAAACAGGATTCCTATCAGAATCACATTGAAAAAACCTGCCATGAAAGGGATAAGAGCCGCCAATTTCCCGAAAATAAACGGGAAGACTTCCAGTGTTTTAAACAAGCCATACACAATCAGAGCCAAACCGGAAGAGCCGATGATCATATAGATGCTGTCCCCGTCCAGTCTCATTTTTTGTTTCTTTAAAACGAATGTTTGTATATCGGTAAAAGCCATTTTGAATACTTGTATAAAAATGCTTCCTCTTCCGGTTACAAAAGCAAGTACAGATGTCATCAGGATTCCACCTCCGACAAGCCCTGCGGCACCGGAAAGCAGTTTATCAAGCAAGAGTGTGACACCGCATGAAATCAAAATCAACGGCAGAAACGTGTTGTTGGAGGCCTTGTTCTTTTTGATAATGTCTCCCGGCATTTTTACCATACCGGTAATGGACTTGATGGGATTCCCGCCATGAGCGAAAAAGGAAATTGCCAGTGGAATCATACCACCGACCATTGTCCATAACAAGGTCGAACTGATAAAGCTGCCTTTCACATTCAGGAAATTCTTACCCAGCCAGGTATCCGGATTGAATCCCTGATTGGTATAAACCAGCAGGAATGTATGCAGCAGCCAGCTGACACATCCAATTACAATAGTCAAAGGAAGAGCTTTGAGAAGCCTTTCTGGAATTTTCTTTATAATATATTTAAGAAGTTCTCCTGTATTCCGAGGAGCCTGCGAACTTGCCGCCGATGCGGAATGTCCGGCATATGCCTGTTGCACTTGTGGCTGTGGCTGCCATTGGGGCTGGGGCTGAGGCTGCCATTGGGGTTGGGATTGTGGTTGGGGTTGGGATTGGGGTTGTGGTTGTGGCTGTGGTTGGGGCTGGGGCTGCCATTGGGGTTGGGATTGGGGTTGTGTTTGCGGCTGGACGGGTCCGGATTCATTCGCGCCTTGATACAAAGACGCTCCGCAACTGGTGCAAAATTTTGTGCCATCAATAAGCTGTTTGCCACAATTTTTACAGAACATAACGTATACCTCCCTATTTTTTGACTTGACTGTCATTTCATATGCGTTTAAAAAATACTTTATTAAGCGATATTTTCAAAAGATTCAAACGAGTTCTCAATAGCTCCAATTCATCTTGAATACGTTGCATAAATGTCGGTAATCGGCTGGGATTTCCTATAAATGGAAAAGAATAGGAATGGTTTATGTCCTTATTATATCACGATTGCTTTCAACTACAATATCCTGCTTGATAAAGTTACATTTTCATTTTCATTCCCGGGAATTGATAAAAAAGCGATAATGTCCGGTGCATCAGCATCCGTTCATTATCGCCACTTTTAAATTGCCATCCCTGTTTTGCCAATCGCGACTGCAACCGCAATCAGGCTCACACGCCCTTGTGTTTTGACTGGATATACTGGTCGATCGCAACAGCTGCGTTCTTCCCCGCGCCCATTGCAAGAATCACAGTGGCAGCTCCGGTCACAGCGTCCCCGCCGGCGAACACGCCTTCGCGGGAAGTAAGTCCGGATGTTTCATCGGCGACGATACAGCCCCATTTGTTGGTTTCAAGTCCAGGAGTCGTCGACTTGATCAATGGGTTCGGCGACGTGCCGATGGCGATGATCGCTGTGTCAATGTCCAGCGTATAATTCGACCCTTCCTTGGGAATCGGTCTTCTTCTTCCCGAAGTGTCGGGTTCACCCAGCTCCATCTCAATGCATTCCATTCCGATAACCTGGCCTTTATCGTCCCCGATGATTTGAACCGGAGCGGTTAAAAGACGGAATATGATCCCTTCCTCTTTCGCATGGTGGACTTCCTCCACACGGGCCGGCATTTCTTCCTCGCTGCGCCGATACACGATGTACACCTTCTCCGCGCCAAGCCGTTTCGCACATCGGGCGGCATCCATGGCGACATTGCCGCCGCCGACGACTGCAACGCTGCTGCTCTTCATGATCGGGGTGTCATAACTGGCGTCATAGGACTTCATCAGGTTGATTCTTGTCAAATATTCATTCGCGGAATAAACACCATTCAGGTTTTCTCCCGGGATTTTCATAAAGGTCGGCAGTCCGGCGCCTGAGCCGATGAATACCGCTTCAAATCCGTCTGCGAAAAGGTCGTCAATCGAAAAGACCTTCCCGATCACCATGTTGGTCTGTATTTTCACCCCCAGCTTGATCAGTTTGTCGATTTCCACCTGTACAATATGCTTCGGAAGACGGAATTCCGGAATTCCATAGATCAGAACTCCACCGGTTGTATGGAATGCTTCAAAAATCGTCACTTCATAATTGTGCTTCGCCAGATCGGCGGCGCAGATCAGTCCGGAAGGACCGGAACCGACGACAGCGACTTTATGGCCATTGCTTTTGAATTCGAATGGCTCATTGGTTCCATTCTCGATATACCAATCGGCGACAAAACGTTCGAGATATCCGATTCCTACCGGCATGCCCTTCTTTCCTCTGACACAAAGGCCCTCGCACTGGGTCTCCTGGGGACAGACACGGCCGCATACCGCAGGCAGCGCATTTGTTCTTGTGATGGACTCGTATGCCTTTGCAAATTCGCCCTCTTTCACATAGGAAATGAACTCCGGAATCGCAACATTGACCGGACACCCTTCCACACAGAAAGGCTTCTTGCAGTTGATGCAGCGCTGCGCTTCCTCCATTGCCATCTCCGGCGTATAGCCAAGGGTTACTTCTTTGAAATTGGCATTCCTGACATTGGGATCCTGTTCCGGCATCTTGATTTTACTTAAAGACATATTAGGCATTGGCTAAATCCTCCAGCTTGCATTTATGTTCCTCGTCCTTCGCTCTTTCGGCCACTTTGTACATAGAGGAACGGCGGATGGCTTCGTCAAAATCCACCAGATGTCCGTCGAACTCCGGTCCGTCGACACAGGCGAATTTCGTCTCGCCTCCGACCGTAAGTCTGCAGCCGCCGCACATTCCGGTCCCGTCGATCATCACCGGATTCATGCTGACAGTTGTTTTGATTCCATATTCTTTGGTCAGAAGAGAGATGAATTTCATCATGATCAGCGGTCCAACCACAATGACTTCGTCGTACTTCTTCCCGGACAGGATCCGTTTTCGGAGCATATCTGTTACGAAGCCCTTCTCGCCATAGCTGCCGTCATCTGTGCAAAGATAAAGCTTGTCGCAGGCTTTTGACATTTCGTCTTCCAGTATGATCAGGTCCTTGGTGCGAAAGCCGGCGATGATGTCCACATTCGCGCCAGCCGCATGAAGGGCTTTCGCCTGAGGATACGCGATGGCACAGCCAAGCCCGCCTCCGACGACTGCGACATTCTTCAGTCCTTCTAAATGAGAGGGTCTTCCCAATGGACCTACAAAATCCAGAATGCTGTCGCCTTCATTCAGTTCCCCTAAAAGTCTGGTGGATTTCCCGACTTCTTGAAAAATAATGGTAATCGTCCCTTTTTCTCTATCGTAATCCGCGATGGTCAAAGGAATCCGTTCGCCTTTGTCATTGACACGAAAGATGATAAATTGGCCTGCCAGCGCCTTTTTTGCGATATGGGGCGCATAAATGGTCATTTGCTTGACCTGTTCGTTCAGTACCTTTTTTTCTACAATTTTAAACATCTGTTATCCTTTCCCCTATTCGAAAACATCGTTATATCCCAAAAGATTATATCAATTTACATCAATTAATACAATATTGATGGCCATATTCATCCTGCTTCACACGAATAATCGATGAATTTCACAATCCGATCTGTTCATGCGGGATATTTCTTGTTTATGTTGAAGTCTGTCAAACGTCCGAATAAGATTGATGCTGCATTGCTGTCGGATTGCTGTCGGATTGCTGCCATAAATGATTGACTGTTGCCATGTTTATCGGTAAAATTGAAATAAATAATCAAAGGAGGTGGACGGTATGGAAACTCCCGAGGCCCCTGATTCTAGAAATCCCGTTTCTTCGGACGCTCCGCCAAGAATCACCCGGCCGGACGCTTCTTCTTCGATATCCAAGGATCCTGGCGCCGCGCCTTTTTCAGGTACTCCCGGTATGGAACGCGGCAACATTCTGCCGGATGAAATCCTGCGGAAGAAAAAGGAAAAAAGGAATAAAAGAAAGCATCCGGTCATCCGTACGCTGGTGATTGTTTTCGCCTTTTTGCTGATATTGCTGGCCAGCGGCGCCACTCTTGGCTACTGGTACTATTATCTGCCCAGCACGGCCGTTTCGACAGCCGCGCCAGCCAGGGTGATCCTGTACGATGCCATCGTACCGGAGGCGGATTACCGGTGGGACGGGACATCGCTGCTGCTGAGCTGCAGTTTTGTGAAAGCCAATCTCGATCCCTCTTTATACTGGGAGGAATCGGGCAAGGTCATTGTCACCACGGCAGATAAAGTGATCGAGATGAGTACCGGCGAATTGACCGCTTATGTGAACTCCAAGCCTGTTTCCATCCATGTCCCGGTCACAATCTATGATAAAGTTCTCTTTGTACCGATTGATTTTCTGTCATCGATCTACGGATGTCAGATTGATAAACTGGACTCAGGAATAACCGTCATCGATGATCTGAAAAAGTCCTTTCTTTCCATGGAGGTCAAAGAAATCACCATAATGAATGAATTGGCGTTTTTGAAAGATGTACCCTATTTAGGCGATCTGTCCTATTTGAAGGATACCCCGTATCTGAGAGAAGCGCCGTCTTTTCGAAGTCCGCGGATTAGCTTGCTTTCGCCCGGCGATCTTGTCATTGTCGTCGGCGAAGAGAATAACTGGTACAAGGTGCGAAGCTCCGGCGGGATTCTCGGGTATATTAAAAAAAGCCAGGTGGCGCTGAAAGAAATCATTCCGGCAAGGCAGAAGGAGACCGTATCCGCAACCCCCTGGAAACCCGTTGGCGAGAAAATCAACCTGACCTGGGACTATATGTCAGCCGCAAAAAACGACATGAGCAAATACACCGCCATACCGGGCTTGAATGTCATCTCCCCCACCTGGTTCAGTCTGGCCGACAAGCAAGGATCCATCAACAACCTTGGAAGCGTCGCCTATGTCAAGTGGGCGCACGAACAGGGATTGCAGGTCTGGGCGCTTTGCAGCAACGGGTTCGATCCGGAATTGACCACCCCGGTGCTGCGCAGCTACGAGCTGCGGAAAAAATTCATCCAGCAGCTTCTGGTTTTCGCAGACTCGTACGGGTTTGACGGGATCAATCTGGATTTCGAGAACATCAATTATACGGATAAAGACTATCTGACACAATTCGTAAGAGAATTGACACCCTATATGCATGAGCAGGGCCTTACCGTATCCATGGACATGACTGTCCGTTCTGCAAATGAGAACTGGTCGATGGTGTATGACCGGGTGGCGCTGGCCAAAACCCTGGACTACGTCGCCGTCATGACCTATGACGAGCATTGGAGACTAAGCCCCGAATCCGGCTCTGTCGCCTCGCTTCCCTGGGTCGAGGAGGGGGTGGCAAGAATGCTGGAGCAGATTCCAAAAGAAAAGCTGCTGCTGGGCGTTCCCTTTTACACTAGGCTCTGGACAGAGACAACGCAAGCTGACGGGACCGTCAAAGTAACCTCCGAAGCGCTTTCCATGGCCGCTGCGAAAAAATGGATCAATGGCAGGAATATCCAATTGGTGCAGGATGACACCACCGGCCAGAATTACGGCACATTTACCGATGGAGTCAAGACCTACAAAATCTGGGTGGAAGACGAGTATTCCATGCGGCAGCGGATCCGCCTCGTCAAGAAATACAGCCTTCCGGGAGTCGCCTCATGGCGCAAGGGCTTTGAGGAATCCGTCATCTGGGATGTCATCAAGGAAGAGCTGGCCAGGATGCCATGAGATATAAGGATCCCATTAAATGTTTTTATGTCGAATTGCCTCGATAATAGATAGCCTTGATACCATAATGGTTTCTTTCAAGCCGGAAATAATTGTGATAAAACAGCCGATAAACAGAATCGGAATATAGTGCCATAGCTGGAATTGGTAAATACTGACCCGATCAATGGCAAGGAGAGTTGTCAAGTGAGTGGTATTGGCCAGTATTACCAGAATACAAGTGATAATACTGACCAATAATCCCAGTAACATATTATCAAGCGTGAATATTCTGAATATAATCATATTGGTTGCTCCTAATGATTTCAGAATACCTGCCTCATATGTTCGATCCATGACACTGATTTTCACTGAAAAATGAACCATCAGGCAAGAAAGTAATAAAACGATGAAAGTAATCAGAATCAGGATTATACCAATTACCGACATCTTCTCCATCACCAGAGATCCGGTCTTATCAGAAGCCATCTCGTATGTTATATTTTTTTGTTCAAAAAGTTTGATCAAAGCATTTCTATCCTGAATACTATAATCTTTCAAGTATAGATTGACAATGTTGATTTGCGGTTGGTTCAATATATCCGCAGCTTGTTGGGAAAAGTAGAAAATCAATGAATTGGAAGGGATTGGTTCTGTACAGATACCCTCCACCTTTATTTTTGCAAATGCAGTCAAATCAAATTTCTGCAGTGTTATTTCCTGTCCTATAACGGAGTTCAGAGCATCCTGTGGAATTTCGTTCGTTAGAATATCCGATAAAGCAATTGGCGCATACTGTGGTGATATTACGTGGAGCAAATAATTGAATCCTGATGCGTTCACCAATACTCTGACAGTATCATTGGCACTATTTGTGATACTAATATCAATATCGTTTCCTGAAATAACCTGTTGTGTGGATTGATCAATTTTTAGCTGGCATATCATATTTTTATCAGATTGTTCATCAACGTATCCGATAAATCGTGGAAAGGAAAGAGAATTTGCAGACAAGGAAGCATTCAGTTCTTTTGACATCATCACGATATTGCGGTTCTCTTCATTATTCGCGCGATATATTCCCACAATTTTGCATGTATGTAAAAATCCAAGATCTGTTTTCAGCTCAATGGATTTTCCAATGCAGTCCGTGTCCACGAACAGGGATTGAATTGTTTCTTCTTCCAGTAACACCTCCGCTTTCCGTTTGATAAATGTCCCGGCAAGAAGCTGTATACGGTCTTGTAAAAACGTTGAATCATCCATGACATTCAATTTTACTTCGACCGTTTTATTATTATTTGAAAGATTGACTTTAGAGTCGTAATAAGCAATCACCTTGTTCCATTCTGCCATTTGCTCGATTTCTTGTAAAAAAGTGATATCAATTGTCTTGAAAAGTGAATTGCCATAATTTCTGACGATTACTTTGTCTGACTCCAGAATGGATAGATTCACATCGCTGACTAAATTGCCGATTCCATTGAAAAACCCCAGAACTGTTGCAATGCAAAGCAGCGCAAGTGTCATTGAAAGGATAATCGGCAGAATTTTCTTTCTCCTTAACAGAAAATTCCGCAGGGAAAGTGTTAGGTACCATATCAATTTCAATCTTGGAATGGAAAGATCCAAAGGATTCGAGAGAGCCGGATTACAAGAATAGCCAAGGTCTTCATCATGGCTAATCATTGCATCTCTCAGAGAAATAATTCTGTCTGCGTAATCCCTGGCCAAAATAGCATTATGTGTCACAACAATCACCAGATGGTCTTTACTGATCTCTTTCAATGCATTCATAATGCTGATGGAATTTTCTTCATCCAGGTTGCCGGTCGGTTCGTCCGCCAGAATAATACTGTTTTCACGCAATAGCGCTCTTACAATGGCGATTCTTTGTTTCTCTCCGCCTGAAAGAGTTCCTATGACTCTATTTTCAAATTTTAGGACATGGAACCGATTCATGATTTGCTCATATTTTTCGACCTTGAAAGCTGTCCCGGACAGCTCCAGCGAAGTGATGATATTTTCTTTAACAGTTAAGGAACTGATCAGATTGCATTCCTGAAAAATAAAGGCAATCGCCTTGGATCGGTATTTTCCCATATTTTTCTCTGTCTTGGGAACAATCTGATCTCCAATAATGATTGTGCCCTTATAAGCCGGATCCAGCATCCCCAGAATGTTCAACAGAGTGCTTTTTCCTGAGCCGGATGGGCCAAGAACCGCAATCAGCCCGCATTGCATGAAAGATAAATCGATTTCTTTCAAGACACTGTGGTTGCCGTATTTTTTATCTTCGCAGGTCAAATGCATATTGATTCCTCCTGATTTTTTGAATTATTATTTTACTAGCGCTTCGATTAGGATATTTTCCATAGAACAGTGATAATTCTCAATCAGCCAGGTATTATAATTTGCAAAAATAAATGTGTTTTCTTTCAAATCTTTCACATCTCGGATAGAAGCAAGCATTAAAGGAAAAAATGAATTCTCTTTGTTATAGGAAACTAAATCATCTGTGATAATTTTATTGTAGATTTCCTGGCTGAGATATTGATATCGTGTGTCATTTTCAAAATAGATCATATACTCTGATATACTTTCAGCTGTTCCAATCATGGCTAAATTCACTTCATATTGGCCGTTCATCAAGTTTCGAAATAAATCGGCTTTTAATGCATCATGAATAACCTGATGAATCCTATTTTGATCGAAGGCCTCCTTATGCCCGGTCGCTATAAGTATAGAGGCAGCTTTCCATACTGGTCCCCACTGATAATATTTAATATCCTCATCATCAAAATGATTCAGAAAATCAGAGAGACCTTTTACGATATTAAAATTTTTCAAATTTTCCGGATTGTTTTTTATATCATCGAAGATTTCAGAAGTTATAAGAATCATATCTTTATCCATACTTGTTGTTCTTTGTTCGTCTTTCACAAAAGAAAAAAGGTTCTTATCTTTAATAAAAAACTTGTTGAGTTCTGATAGCAATTTTTCTGAATTATTCAATTTGTAATAATCATTCAGCCATATCAGCTGGCTGATCTGAGTAGAATATAGTCCGTCCAGTAAAAGCTTTTTAAACATTTTTCGAGTATACTTTTCCAAATTGGCTTTTAGTGTCGGATCGATTTCAATCTGATGCTGCTCGGCTAATTGCACACAAAAGCTTACAGGATATAGATATTGGATAATATTGGTCTGATCAGAACCCCATTTATAGTTAAAATTCGAATGGAATAACTCGCCAAAACTTATAATAATGACCATTGCAAAAATAACGACAAGAATAATGCTTCCTATGATAACCTTTCCTTTGAAATTCTTCTTATGGATCACGTTTTTCATAGATTTTGTTTACTCCATTTCTTTAATAAATCATATGCAAAGATGGCAATGGGACATATGATTTTTCATCACAATGCCCCATTGTCAAAAACAGAATATTACCAACTGATAACAGTAGAAAGCATCACAGTTGAATAGATAGAACCATTCGGATTTTTTAAAATAATTCTCAATACTGCATCAAATATTCAGTGTGATATGATTCCTATCTGTGTGTATGATTCAATTTTACCGTAGTTCGTTTTGGTTAAACTTATTTTATCGATAAACATCTCGGTTGTCAACTAAAAAAACATTTTATTGCATATTTTTATTTAGCACTTTATTATTTCTCCATAACGAGCTCTATATGAAATTCCTTATTGCAGTTATAAAAACTCCCCTGGCCATTTTTTCGTGACAAAGGGAGCTTCCGTTTTGTTTCTGTCTGTTTGGTTTCCTATTCTCAGTTCGGCTGCATGACACCGAAAAACACAAGCCACGCAAGAACGGTTTTCGCGACCAGACTTAGGATAATGTACGCCCGCTCGCCGTAGATATAATCTTTCCACTTGCCGACTTTCTTATACTGCAGAACCATGTTGATCGGAAACAGATTGAAGAAGACAAAATACGAGCCGAATACAGCGTATACAAACCATGGCACCTTGTCCAGGCTCGAATTGCCGAATGCATACAAGGTGACAATGATCCACGGGGCGATTCCCGCGACGCATCCGAAAAAGAACGCGCTCCAGCTTGTCTTCTTCGTGTATTGGTTGATTTGCTCCATGAGCAGTCCGAAGAGATTCATCGAAGCATTCAGCGCAAAAATCGCAATCAGCAGGCCGATGTCGTACACGCCGAAAAGAAGCGCGATCAGCGTGATCATCAGAGAAGAGCTCAAGGCGTATTCGATCCAGCGGAACGGATTCATCCCCTTTCCTAAATAACGGTTATAGACACCGTTGGATCGTGGCATGGCAATGATGAAATGGAATAACGCGGAAAGAAACAGGAACAGGGACACACAAACCGCGAACGGCACGTCGAACATTTTGCGGTTGTCGGTGACAAGCCGCATGGCTGTCGTGTCAAATTTAAGAAAATTGGAATAAACCGGCAGAACGAAGCTGCTGAACTTGTCGACGGTCAAAGCGAGAAACAGCATGATGCAGCCTTGGATAAAATGCAGGGAGCCCATAAAAAGGTTGAACTTGCGGATAGATTTGAAATTGATTTCCTTTTCCATTTTTTAACCCTCTTTTCTTCCGTGTTTGATAATAAATACAAAAACCTGGTTGGACTATGTCGGTGAATTGTCCGTTTGAAAATCGGTTATGGATCGGCGTGTGGATCGGCGTGTGGATCGGATCGGTTTATGAATCGGTTCATGCATTGGATTTGGTATTTTTAAAACAGCTTATGGGACCAGTCGGAGGAATTCCGAATACCCCTCCTTCTCCATCTCCTCTGCCGGGATGAAACGCAGCGAAGCACTGTTGATGCAGTAGCGAAGACCGCCCATGTCAGCCGGGCCGTCGGGGAAGACATGTCCGAGATGCGCCTCTCCGAGCCTGCTTCGCACCTCTGTCCGGATCATGCCCCTTTCGAAATCCAGCTTCTCGATGAGGAGGGCTTGTTCGATCGGCCGGGAAAAGCTGGGCCATCCGCATCCGCTGTCGAATTTGTCGCTTGAAACGAAAAGCGGCTGGCCGGTTGTCACGTCGACATAGATCCCTTTGCGCTGCTCCTCCCAGTATTTATTACGAAACGGAGGTTCTGTAGCGCTGTTCTGCGTCACGATGAATTGTTCCTCGGTCAATGTTTTTTTCAGTTCTTTTAATGGAAGTTTTTTAAAAACCGGTGTTTTGGAATCGTTCCCGCTCATATTACAATCCTCCAGTTCGTCTGATAATCGGAATTTCTCCGGGAGTTGTCCTGTAAACGAAATATTGCATCCAAGTGTATTGTAACACTTGAATGCAATATTTGGAATATGTGGGAATATGGGTGGAATATGGGGACGGTTCTTATATTGCATAAACGGAATAAAATGCAATATAAGAACCGTCCCCATATTCCACCCATATTCCACTCATGTTATTCATTCGACAATTTATTCGACGATTTTATAATATGCCCTTGCCGTCAGAGAAAACACGATTCCATAAATAACGGCAAATACAAGAATGGTGGCAACGGTCGACAGCAGAAACAGGGATGTATTGGATAGAACCAGCAGTCCCAATAATCTTTTTATCATGGGGAACGCAAACGCGATATGGATCATGGCGAACACAAGGGGCAGGAAGAACACAATCAGGATTTGCCGCCGGATGGTCTCTTTGATCTCCGATTTGCTCATTCCGACTTTTTGCATGATTTCGAAGCGTTCCTTGTCGTCATACCCTTCGGATATCTGTTTGTAATAGATAATCAGGACAGTTGCCATAAGGAACAGCGTGCCAAGGAAAATCCCCAGGAAAAACAAACCTCCATACACCTCCAGAAAGGTGGATCTTCCCCATGCTTTGCTTTCTGTCAGAACCAGATGGTCCGGAATGAAAGTTTTGCTCGCCCCGCTCATCACTTTTGTAAAGGCAATAATTTCTTCATCGCTGGCATTCGTACTAAATTCCGTTGTATATGTTTTTGAGTTTTCCGGCTCCTTTCCGGTCGCATCAAGGTAAGCCGCACCCATGACATCAATATCGTTAACAACGACAATATATGTCTGTACCGCATAAGTCGCGCTTTGTAATCCGGAATACATGGTGTCGATGTCTTTTTTAACTTTGAATTCTTTGTTCCCGATTATAAAGCTGTTTTCTCCATAGGGTTTCGAGGAAGAGTAGACCAGAACCTCGTCTTGTGCAAGCGTCTCATTCATTCCGTTCAGCCGGTTGTAGTCTGACAAGGCGAAAGCGACGATGGACTGGTATCCAGGGGTATATTGCTGCGATCTGCCGATAAAAGAAAAACGGTTGTCTTTCCTTGAACATCCAAATTCGCAGTACCAATAGTTGATCTCATTGCTTGTCTGGATGGCATTTTCTTTGATTTTCACATCCAGGATATCGCGAAGGGCCTGTGCCTGTTCCGGGGTGTCGATGGTTGCATTAATAACGATATCATTCGGGAACATCTTCACCAGAGAGTCTTCCAGTCCGGCATAAAGGGATATGGTGGTGGAAATCATCACCAGAACCGCCGTGCTCAGGATGCAGATGTTTGCGAGACCTGCGGCGTTCTGTTTCATACGGTACAGCATGCCGGATACTGCGGTGAAATTTTTCGTTTTATAGAAAAACCGTTTGTTCTTCCGGAACATTTTCAACAAGGCGATGCTTCCTGCTGTGAAAAGCGCATAGGTCCCGATGATCACCAGAATGACAGCGACAAAAAACAAGGATAGAGCGGCAAGCGGAGTTTTCACTGTGATGGCAATCGTATAGGCACTGCCCAGCGCCAGGACTCCGATGATGGTCATCAGCCATTTCGTTTTCGGTTCTTTCTCTCCGCTGTGTCCGCCTCTTAAGAGTTCAATGGGTTTTGCGAGATGAATATGGAAGAGGTTGAACAGCAAGGTCAGCAGGAATATTCCAAGGAAAAGGAATGTTGTCACAACAAGAGACGGCACAGAGACGGCAAAGGTGAAGGAAACCGGAAAATGCAGCAGTTTCAACAGGAGAAGAAACATGAACTTGCTTAAGAGGATGCCTCCGGCAAGACCTGCCACAAGGCTGACCAGGGAGATATACAAATTCTCGAAAAGCAGGACAACCGCAATGTGTTTTTTCCCGAGACCCAGGATGTTATACAGACCAATCTCCTTTTTCCGCCTTTTAAACAGGAAACTGTTTGTGTAGAAAAGGAACAGGACGGAAAAAATCCCGATGACAATGGTGCCGAGCGCCAGAATCGCCTGAAGGCTCGACGAGTCGCTGATCCCTTTGTTGATGGAAATAAAGTGCATGATGTAGAACATCATGATGGTACAGATGCAGGTGATTACATAGGGCAGATAGGTTTTGCCGTTTTTCCGGATGTTGATGACGGCAAGTTTGGAATAGAACAGCTTATTCATTCAAACCACCTCCGGTAGCAATGACTGTCAGGGTATGGGAGATTTTTTCGAACATCTCCTCTCTGGACATGGATCCACGGTAAAGCTGGTGGAACACCTCACCGTCTTTGATGAACAATACCCGTCCGGCATGGCTTGCGGCTTTGACGCTGTGGGTAACCATCAGGATGGTCTGTCCGTCGTAGTTGATGTTCGAAAACAGTTTCAGCAGGTGGTCTGTCGACTTGGAGTCCAGTGCTCCGGTCGGCTCATCCGCTAAAATCAGCTTCGGGTTGGTGATCAGGGCTCTTGCGACAGCCGCTCTTTGTTTTTCCCCTCCGGAGACCTCGTACGGAAATTTTCCCAGGATCTCCATGATGCCAAGCCTCATTGCAATCGGCAGCAGGCGTTTTTCCATCTCATCGGGGGATTTTCTTGACAGGACCAGCGGCAGAAAAATATTGTCTTTTATTGAAAAGGTGTCCAGCAGATTGAAATCCTGGAAGACAAACCCCAGATTCTCTCTGCGGAATGCGGAGATCTCTTTTTCTCTGATCGTGACAATGTTTTTACCGTTCAGCAGGACTTCGCCGCTTGTCGGCTTGTCCAGAGACGCCAGGATATTGAGCAGGGTGGTTTTCCCTGAACCGGATTCGCCCATGATGGCAACGTATTCTCCTTTTTCAACTGAAAAAATCACGTTGCTGAGCGCCTGGACCTGGTTTCCGCCGAAGCGGGTCGTGTAGATCTTCTTTAAGTTATTGACTTCGAGTAATGGCATGATCGTTTCCTCCATAATTCTTTGCAAGGGAGACGCTTTTATTCAGTTTGATTGAAAGCGTTTTCCTCCATAATCTTTTGTATGGGAGGTGCATTTCTTTTGTTTTTTAGGAAATGCCCTGACGCTTTTATTCAGTTTGATTGAAAGCGTTTTCCTCCATAATCTTTTGCAAGGGATGACCGGTGAACCGTTTGATTTGTTCGGGACACGCCTGGTTCGTCAGACCCGGATTGATCCAGAACAGGTTCACTTCCCGTTCATTATAGAGAACGACCGGGAGTTCTTCCATCGTTTTGGCTTACATTTACAGCCTGAATCTTACAGTTCTGTAAGGATTGTGTGTTTTTGTTTCAGAAAAGCGGTTTATTTGCCGGACCGCTCTATTCATAGACCGTTTGAACGGTGGAAAAGTCGATTTTCACCGTTGTGCCTGCGCCCGGCCTGGAAGAGATTTCGATCTTGTGCGATAGTTTGTTTAAAATCTTTTTACAAAGATACAGACCGATGCCGGTCGCTTTTTTATCCATCCGTCCGTTATATCCGGTAAATCCTTTTTCGAACACCCGGGGCAGGTCCTCTTCCTCGATGCCGATACCGGTGTCCTCGATCCATAGGATTTTCTTCTCCTCATCCGGCATATGAATGGTGATTTTCCCGCTGTTGGTGTATTTCAGTGCGTTGGACAGCAATTGTTCGATGACGAACACCATCCATTTCTCATCCGTCAGGACAATACATTCCATCTCCTTGAAATCAAGGATTATTTTCTTCCGGATAAACACGCTCGCATAATTCTTCACCGCCTGCCTGATGATACCGGATAAGCGGTAATTCTGCAAAACCAGGTCCGATGTCACGCTTTCGATTCGCAAATAGCCCAGGACCATCTCTACATACTATTCGATTTTAAAAAGCTCCGCCAGCAGTTCGCCGGTTTGTCCATCACTCGTCTCAAGCCCGTCCGGCCCTTCGTCGCAGCCATTGTGCCCGTTATGTGTCTCACGCGCATTATGTTCGTCATATTCTTCACGCGCATTATGTTCATCCTGCCTTGACTGCAGCAGCAGCCGCATCGCGGAAATCGGCGTCTTGATCTGGTGCGCCCAGAGGGTGTAGTAATCCATCATCTCTGTTTGCCTGCCATCCGCTTGAGAAGACAATCTCCGCCGGTCCTCCACCAACGCGTCGATCAAATCCTGATAATCCGATTCAATCAGGCCATTGGCAAAAGGAAGGTTCTTCATATCCTGGGTGATCTGGTTTCTCATGCAAACCAGAATTTTATGCTTATTGTAGAATTGAATGAAATCATAGACGGAAAACACCCCTGCGAAGCATCCCGACAGCAGCAGCGCATACCAGACCGCATCCAGCGGCAGGGCATATACTAGAAAAACCGCTGCGAAAATAAGAATAAACACGCTGTAGATTGCGATTGTTCTCCTATGGTTTCTGATATAATAGCCCAGCACCTGTCCGATCGAATCCATTTTCATCCTATCCCGCCTCGTATCCAGTTGTTTCTCAGTCCGCCTTCCCCTACTCCACTCTGTATCCGATCCCTTTTTTCGTCTTGATAAAATCCCCGAGCCCGATGTTCTCCAATTTTTTCCGCAGGCGGGTCATGTTGACCGTCAAGGTGTTGTCATCAATGAAGCTGTCGCTTTCCCAGAGCCGCGCCATGATCACATCGCGGGACAGGGTCCGGCCCGCATTTTCCATCAGAATCTGCAGGATCTTGAACTCGTTCTTTGTCAGCTCGATTTTTTCTTTTCTGTATTCGACCGTTGCATCGTTGAGGTTTAAAATCGCTTCATTGCGCTCGATCACATTCATCTGCCCGCTGAACGAATAAGCCCTGCGGATCAGAGCCTGGACCTTCGCTACTATGACACCCAGGTCGAATGGCTTCGCGATGAAATCGTCTCCGCCCATATTGACCGCCATGACAATATTCATATTGTCCGACATCGATGAGATAAAGATGACCGGCACCTGGGACAGCTTGCGGATCTCCTCGCACCAATGGTATCCATTGAAAAAAGGCAGCGAGATGTCCATCAGGACAAGCTGCGGATCGAAACGGATGAATTGTGCTATGACATCGTGGAAATCGGTGATATATTCCGTTTCATAATTCCATTGGTCCAGATGATTTTTCAATGATTTTGCGATGACCATGTCATCCTCAACAATTAAAATCTTATACATCGTGCCTTCGTCCTTCATTTTTCCTGTTTCCTATTCTACCATATTGCAAAAGAATTGTGGTATAATAGTTTTTACTACCCTTTTCTTTCGCATGTTTGTCAGAATACCAGTTTTGCTAAAGCGGTAGAGATCTTTCTGACAACCCATTCGCTGTCGCAAGATGTGCGTTTACAATTCTTAGGACCTCCGAAACAACTATTTCCAGAGACGTTTGTTCCTGTTTCCGGACGGCTTATGAATGAAAAGGAGTGTTCGTCAATGAAGTCTTTTATCACTTTTTTCCAAAATTCCGTCTATGACGACTGGTTTGTCATTCTTTTAATCGGTGTCTTTCTGCTGGCTCTTTTTTTCTCCTATTTAGTCCTTTCCCGGTTCGTCTATGTCAAAGTAAGGTTCGCCTACCACCGGCAACTCCGCAAAGCGTTCAAACCGGAGATCGATATCAAGGCCGCCCAGGAGCAGATGATCCGTCTTGCCAGGAACCATACGGTTTCAAAAAAAAGTGCGCGTACGAATATCATCAGAGAGATCAACCGCCAGGGGTTCAAGCACTTGAAGCGGATGAAACGGGAATTGTGCTGCATCCCCGCCAAGATCATCATGCTGGTTCCCTCGGCCAGATGGCTGTTCGACAATTATTATCTGCTTTATAAAGAAATGTCCACTGTCATCAAGACCGCCAATTTCAAAAAAAAGGATTTTCCCGTCCTTTCCAATGGATCGATGAAAGGCTATTTCCGGATTTATCGGATTGCCAGCGACATTATGGGATGCTCCCTCAACCATTTGAACGAAGAAACCATTGTATCCCTTCTGAATGCCTACCAGTCCCATACACCCCTTACTTCGGCCGAATTGTGGGCCTTTCCATCCGTACTGAAAGGCTGTCTGATGGAATCCATCCTGGATACCTCCGGGGGCGTCCTCGAAAACATCAAGACCAAAGAAGACGCCGATCTTTTTATGAGCAAAATGGTCGTCCAGCTGCGAACCAGCAGCAAAACCATCTTCCAACTGATGAAAGAGAATCTGAACAAGGATAAATTGCAGGATTATTCCTATATGTCCCATATCCTGTACTGCCTGAAGAACGTTTCCGCCGATGAGGCGGAAATCAAGAACTGGCTGCTGGAAGAACTGGACTACGATCCGATCGAACACCAGAACATTGTCACCGATCTGATCCGTAAAGGAACCAACCTGGAGGCCATCTCCAAAAACACCATCCGCTCTCTGATTGTCAGCCTCAAGGAAATCAGCGAATTGAACTGGGAGTATCTGTTCGAAAAAGTGTCCCCTATTGAAAAAGTCCTTCAAAAAGACCCGTCGGATGTCTATTCCGCCATGGACTTCCATACCCGGGACCTCTATCGGCACGAGATCGAGAAGCTGGCGAAGTATTCCAGGCTGGAAGAAAGCCAAGTCGCAAAAAAAGCATTGTTCCTCGCGCTTTCCGCGTCCAGCAGCACCAAAAAAGTCCATATCGGCACATACATCGTCGGCAAATCCAAAGATCAGCTTTATGACAGTCTGAACAAACCCCGATGTTTCATGCAGCGGATGAAAACCCGTTTGCACGATATGAGGGGGTTCCTCTATTTTGCCGGTATTTCGCTTCTGTTTTTATTAATTGGATTCTCTCTGTTTTTCTATATTCGAAACACCCTGGCGCCGACCCGGTGGTGGGAGATCCTTGTCTTTGTCCTGATATTCCTGGTGCCGGTCATCAGTGTCTGTATTGAAATCATGAATCATCTCTCCACTGCGATTGTAAAGCCTGAAGATGTTCTTTCGATGGATTTTTCCAAGGAAATCCCCGATCGTTACAGGACTTTTGTAGTCATTCCGGTGATTCTCGGGAACACGGAACAGGTAAAAGATTATGTAGGCAAACTGGAACGGTATTATCTTGGAAATATGCAGAGCAATCTTTACTTTGCAATCCTGGGAGACTACAAAGACGCCCCCTCGAGAGTAACCGAGGAAGATGACAAAATCCTCTCTTTTACTAAAGCCGCCATCGAGAAGCTGAATCAGAAATATCCCTCAGAAAATTTCCGCTTCAATCTTTTCATGCGATACCGCAAATACAACGAATCGGAAGGCTGTTGGATGGGCTGGGAGCGGAAAAGAGGCAAGATCGAAGAGTTCAACGCCCTTCTTCTGGGAGAAAGCGACACAACGTACGATGTGGTTTTGTGCAACCGGAAACTGATGGGGACATTCCGTTATGTGATCACCCTGGACGCGGACACCGAGCTGATCCGCGAAAGCGCGGGGAAACTGGTCGGAATCATGGCGCATCCATTAAACCGGCCGATTCTGAATGCAAAAAAGGATAAGATCATCGATGGTTATTCGATTGTACAGTCTGAGATCCGCAATCGCCTGAGCTCGGTCAGATCCAGTTTCTTCGCCACCCTTTTTGCCAACAATCCCGGCATCGACACGTATTCCACACTGGTCTCCGATGTCTATCACGATACTTTCCGGGAAGGAATTTTTTATGGGAAAGGCATTTACGATATCCGGGTCTTCCACCGGCTGTTTCGCGGGACCATCCCCGAAAACAGCGTTTTAAGCCACGATCTGCTCGAAAGCTGCTACGCACGCTGCGCCTTTGCCAGCGGAGTGAAACTGATGGACAAATACCCGTCCAGTTTCGCCGCCTACATCAAGCGGGAGCATCGCTGGATCCGCGGAGACTGGCAGCTTCTTCCATGGCTGTTCAAGTTCTCTCCGATCGGAATATTGTCAAGATGGAAAGTCCTGGACAACATCCGCAGGAGTCTTGTACAAATCAGCTGGTTTGTGCTGATTGTGGCGAATCTGTTTCTTTTCCCGGAAATCCCTTTTCTCTGGATGCTGTTTGTCTTCTTCTCCCCTATGATGCAGCTTGTCCTTAGTTTGCAGATTTTTGTCCAGAAACTGCGGCATCTCGAGTCCTCCCTGTGTTTTAAAAATATTTTTTCCAACATGTGGAAAATCCTGCTGCAAGGTCTCCTGGTCTTCATCCTGATCCCCCACCGCGCCTATATTTCCGTGGATGCCATTGTCCGCGCCCTTTATCGGATCTTTTTCAGCCACAAGAAGATGCTGGAGTGGAATACGGCGGAAGAAGTTGAAAAAGGAATCCGGAACACTTTTCGCGGAAATCTGTCGATGATGTTCCAGTCGGTTATCGCCGGCATTCTGCTCCTGCTGTCTTTTCCGTTTTCCATTACCCTGTCCGGCAGGATCTGCTGCATTGCTGTCTCCTTTTTCTGGTGCATCGGACCGCTTGTCGCCTATCTGGTCAGCAAGCCTTCCGTCGTAAGCCAGAAATTGGTTTTTGCAGAGGATGAACTTCTCATTTTGCGGCGGCATGCACGGAAAATCTGGCATTTCGTCGAAGATCATGCAACGGAGGCGACTCACTGGCTGTGTCCGGACAATCTCCAAATTTTCCCGATAAAAAAAGTCACCTCCAAGACTTCCCCGACCAATATCGGCCTGCAGCTCATGTCTGTTTTGGCGGCAAGAGACATGGGATATCTCACTCTTTCGGCTTTTGTCGACCGGGTGGAGAAAGTGGTCGGAACCATCCAGGAAATGAGCAAATGGCATGGACATTTGTATAACTGGTATGATATCAACACACTGGACACACTGAAGCCGAAATACGTCTCGACGGTTGACAGCGGCAACCTGGCGGGCTATCTCATCACGGTGAAAAACGCCCTGATTTTCGCCATGAATCTACCCATCCTGTCGAAATCGAGATTAAAAGGGCTGCAGGATACCCTGCTTCTATCGGGCATGGACTGTCCGATCAACACCGCCGATCTTTCCCTGGAAGGATGGAAGCGCACGCTGCTTGACGTTAGAGCGCAGACCGAAGGGGAGCAGAAAGCTTGGGAAAATAAAAAATGGGTCCGGATTTTACAGGAAACCTGCACTGAATTTTTAGATGAACTGGACGAATACCTTTCATCCCAAAGGCTTCCAGTCCGTAATGGAAACGAAAACAGCGTCGGGAACAGGATTGGAGGCACACGCGGCATCGAAGTCGTCAGCGGAATCGCCTGTGAAATCGTCAGTCTGAACAATTGCGACAGTACAAATATAAACAAAAGCGAAAATGGCGGCAGCGGCAGCGGCAGCGACGACAGCGACGGCGGTGTCGGCCAGAATATCGTTGACAACAATAACGATGTCACAAACCAGGTCGAAATGGAGAATAGCATTCTTCAGCATCTTGTCACCGGAACACTTCTTGGAATCGCCAATTCCGGAAACATCAAAGCGATGGATCTTGTATCCAGAATGCAAGCGCTGATCGACCAGCTCGATTATCTTGTCCGCTCCACGGATTTCAAACTGCTGTACGACGAGAAGCAGTCCCTGTTCCGCATTGGTTATCATGCGGAATCCCAGACCATGGATTCGTCGAAGTATGACCTGCTGGCCTCCGAAGCAAGGCAGGCGAGCTTTATCGCCATTGCAAAAGGCGATGTGCCTCAGAAACACTGGTTCAAGCTGGGAAGGCCTCTGACGATTGTAAACCATTTGCAGTCCCTGGTTTCCTGGAGCGGCAGCATGTTTGAGTACCTGATGCCGGAGCTTATCATTAAAAGCTTCCCGAATTCGCTGATTTACCAGAGCTGCAGAGCCATGGTCGCGGACCAGATCAAATACGGCCGGAAGAACGATGTGCCATGGGGAATTTCCGAAGCGCAGTACTATCGGTTCGATACCGATTCCAATTATCAATACCGTGCGTTCGGAGTGACGGATCTAAGCTTCCAGTCCAGCCTTCAGAATGATTTTGTCATCGCGCCGTACGCCACGATGCTCGCGCTGGACATCACGCCGAAAGAAACCATGCTGAATATCAAACAGCTGATCGCGCTGGGCGTGGAATCCGAGTACGGGTTCTACGAATCCATCGATTACAGTGTTCCCGACACCGTTTCGCACAAACGGTATTCCATCATCAAAAGCTATATGATGCATCATCAGGGAATGAGTCTTGTCTCGATTGACAATGCGATCAACAACCATATTATGCAAAAACGCTTTCACCAGGACCCCATTGTCCAAGCAACCGAAATTCTGCTGGAAGAATACAGTCCGTCCAATCTCTTCACCCTCGACAACAAGGAGTACAACCTCCGGATCAATCCGGTTCCTTATGCGCTCAACACTTTCGAAAGCAGGACTTTTTTCAATCCATCCCTTACCTACCCCAGCGCCCATGTGCTTTGCAACAACCACTATATGCTCATGATGACCACAGGCGGTCAGGGATTCAGCAAATTCAACGACATCATGATCAACCGCTGGCGTCCGGATACCTCCCGGAATCTGCACGGCATGTTCTTCTATGTGCGGAATCTGAAAACCAAAGACATCTTCAGCACCACTTATTATCCCCTGATCCGCGAGCCAGACGAATACAAGGCGATTTTCTCGATTGACAAGATGGAATATTTCCGGAAGGACGGGGATATCAAAACTCATTCCGAAATCACCATTTCTCCGATTGACAACATCGAAGTACGGCGCCTCACCTTCCGAAATGACAGCAGTGAGGACTTGCAGCTGGAGGTTACCAGCTATCTTGAAATTGTCAATGACACCTATGAATCCGACCTTTCCCACCCGGCTTTCAGCAAGCTTTTCAATGAAATGGAATATATCCCCGAATCTGCCATGCTGGTCGGGAAAAGGCGTGCCAGAAGCGACAAGGAAAATAAGCGTTTTATCCTCCACTTTGTCTTGTATAATGGCAAATGGATCAAAGGAATCGAATACGAGACCGATAAAAAACGATTTATCGGCCGGGGCAACAGCCTGCTTAATCCCGATGCCATGAACAGCACCCTTGCCTTGTCAAACCAGGACGGGCAGACAAGCGATCCCATCGCCAGTCTTCGCGTCGCGATCGGTGTTGCGGCGGGAAGATCCTCCACAATTTCCTTTTTGACAGGCTATTGCGAGACCTGGGAGGAAGTCCTGTCCCTGCATCACAAGTATGGTGTGACATACAGTCTGCATGACATCTTCGAGCTTTCTTATGTCGACAGCGAGCTGGAATTGTTCTATCTCAATATCACCTCCCATCAGATCAACATCATTCAGGATATTGTCGGATCGATATACTATCCATCCAATCTATTCCGGACTTCGGAGGATGTCATCAAACGAAACCGGAAGAGTCAGACCGACCTGTGGCGTTACGGCATCTCGGGAGACAACCCGATCATGCTGCTTCGAATCAGCGATGTTGAAGATATCCGTTCAGCGAAAGATGTGATCATGGCTTATGAATTTTTCAAAAAAAATCTGATCAAAGTGGATCTTGTCCTGCTCAACGAACAGAATTCCAGCTATATGAACGATCTGAACAATATGCTGTTCGATCTGACAAGCAATCTTCGCATGTTCGACGAGGATCCGAAGAACCGCAGCCTGTTTATTTTGCAGTCCTGCACGATGACTCCGGAGGAGCTGGACTTGCTGCTGACTGCTGCGAAACTTGTGATCAACGCCAAGACCGGATTCTCCTACTGGTTCACGAAAGAAATTCTTCTCGACAAAGTCATCCAGTCTAAAAAAAGCCCTCCTTATTTTTCCAGGAGAGATTCTGAAAGACTGACAAACGACGGAGACAATGATGCCTCCGTCCATTCGAAAATCCCGCGGTCGCACAAGGCCGCTCCGGAATTTTTCAATCAAATCGGCGGGTTCATCAATGACGGGGAAGAATACGAGATCCGGCTGCAAGATGGTCAAAAGACTCCCATGCCCTGGATCAACGTCATTGCCAACGACCATTTCGGCTTCCAGATCTCCGAGTCGGGATCGGGCTACACCTGGGCTGTCAACAGCCGTGAGAACAAGCTCACGACCTGGTCCAATGACCCGGTCAGCGATCCGGCCTCCGAAATCGTGTATCTTCGGGATGAAGAAACCGGAGAATATACCTCCATCACCAGCGGTCCGATCAATGACAACGGCTTGTATACGGTCCGGCACGGCCACGGTTATTCGGTTTTCGAGCATCAAAGCCTTGCCGTCAAGCAAAAAATGACGGTATTCGCCGCTGCCGAAGATCCGGTCAAAACATGGCATATCACTCTTC
>CAZJXH010000018.1:0-24021 GCA_964549475.1 uncultured Oscillospiraceae bacterium | reverse complement strand
TCTTCAAACTGGGAACAAAGTATTCCAAATGCCTCGGCTGCAATTATCTGGATGAGCAGGGCAAAGAGATCCCGATGGTCATGGGCTGTTACGGAATCGGCATCAATCGCACCATGGCCGCCATCATCGAGCAGAATTACGACGAGAACGGCATCATCTGGCCATTGGCGGTCGCACCCTATCATGCAGTGGTGGTTCCGGTCATGGCCGCCGATGAGATTCAAAAGGCAATGGCGGAGGAGATTTATACCACCCTCCAACAGGCGGGCGTCGAGGTTCTTCTCGATGACCGCGACGAAAGACCGGGTGTGAAATTCAAAGACAGCGAACTGATCGGGATCCCGATGCGGGTCACGGTCGGCCGCAAGGCGAAGGACGGGCTTGTCGAATTCAAGGAGCGCAAAGGCGGGCCTGCAATGGAGATGACTCCCGGAGAAGCGGTTTCAAAAATCATCGAACAAGTGAATACCATCCACTGACAGAACATCAGCAATTGAATAGAGAGGAGGGTCGGATATGTTTTCGATCGGAATTGATTTGGGCGGAACCAATATTGCTGCCGGCATTGTTGACGAAAAAGGTGTTTTGATTGCAAAAGAGAGCATCCCTACTTTTGCGACACGGCATTATTCCCTGATTATTGCGGACATGGCCGCTGTGGCAAGAAAAGCATGTGAAAAAGCAAACCTTTCAATAAAGGATATGGCAGGAATCGGAATCGGTTCTCCCGGAACGGTGGATTCTAAAAACGGGGTGATTGTCTACACCTGCAATATTAATTTTGACCATGCGCCCATGCGTGAAGAACTCCAGAAACACATCAATCTTCCGGTTTACATGAGCAATGATGCGAACTGCGCAGCGCTGGGCGAGACAGCGGACACCGGAGCGGCCAGAGGATTCAAGAATGTGATCCTGATCACCCTGGGGACAGGCGTCGGCGGCGGGATCATCATCGACGGCAAGATTTATGAAGGCGACCATAGCGCAGGCGGCGAGATCGGGCATTCCATGCTTGTGGTGGACGGCGCTCCCTGCAACTGCGGAAGAAACGGATGCTGGGAGAGTTATTCCTCGGCAACCGCCCTGATCCGTGAAACGAAAGAAGCGATCCAGAAGGACCAAAATACCATCATGTGGGACATGATCGACCATGATTACACGAAAATATCCGGCCGCACCGCATTCGAGGCATCCCGGAAAGGCGACCGGGTCGCCCAGCAGGTGGTGGAGCTTTATATCAAATATCTGTCCGAAGGGCTGATCGACATGATCAATATCTTCCGTCCCGAAATTCTGCTGCTGGGAGGCGGAGTGTCCAATGAGGGAGATTATCTGTTCGACCCCGTCCGCGACTATGTGAAACGATTCGCGTATGGCGGGAAAAGGACGCCGATCCCGTTGATCAAGAAAGCCGCGCTTGGCAATGACGCCGGGATTATTGGCGCAGCGATGCTTGTTTTCAGACAATGACAGGATCCTGCAGGATTTTCATCGCAGTTTCCATGCTTTCGGAAGCAAAACCCATCATCCAATCCAAAGGATTGAAGCGGATTTCACAGGAAACAGCCTATCAGATTTTTCAGAAGGGAAATATCCATCTGATTGTAACCGGAGTAGGCGGGATGAAAGCCATGATGGCGACAACCTATCTGTTGACCCGGTTCCAGGCGCAAAAAACGGATTTTCTCCTCACTTACGGAATCAGCGCATTCTACAAGGGCGCCTCGGATTTCAAGGAAGCCTGCGGTAGACTGTATCTGGCAAGAAGCATCCGCAATGCCGCATTCCGGCGTACCTGCTATCCGGATCTTCTTTATGCGACTCCTTTTCCGGAAGCCGATCTGGTCACTTTACCGGCGATTTACCATAAAAACGAAACCAGTGAAATGATATCTTCCATTAAAGAGAACAATGAACCGGTTTTTCCCATCCGGGATGCCGTTCCGGTCCTTGTGGAAATGGAAGCGGCTTTTGTCTATGAAGCGGCCAGCCAGTTTCTTTTTGCCCATCATATTTTTGCGCTGAAAATGGTTTCAGATGATGGAACCTGCACTACAATGACAAAACAGGCGGTCTATGACCTTGTCATGGGACATACCGCCGAAATAGCAGGCTTTGTCGAGTGGCTGGAGAAGCTGGGAAACACAAGCCCGGAAGACAAAACCAGAATATCGGGAAACCGGGAAATCGGGAAGACCGGGACCGGGATGATGGAACCGGTCCTGCTGGACAAGATCAACTGTGATTTGCGGCTTACGAGCTATCAGCAAAATGAGCTGCGGCAGCTGGCCGGCCGATATCTGCTTCGAAAAAAATCATTTGATTCAATTTTAGCTGAAATACCAAAAACCGGTGTGAAAACGAAGAGAGAAAGGAAGGCGCAGTATGAGCGATTGCGAAAACTCCTTATGGAACCCTGATTTCTCTCATATCTATGTCGAAGACGAAATTCTTGCCCATCCCGGGACCGCTCAGATCCTGTCACACTTTCCACATGCCTCCATTCTGACGGTATCGCACTATAAAGAGGTGTTTTGCAGGAAAAATCAGGAGTTCGCCGCACAGAAAGAAAGACCGCAGCTGATTCTCGCAAAGAAGAAAGATTCCTTTCTTTATAAAGGGTCATTGATGTGCGACAGCTTCGGAAATGAGAACTTCTATTATTCCTCCGACATGATGAATTGTGTGTACCAATGTGAGTACTGCTATTTACAAGGAATGTATCCTTCGGCAAATCTGGTGGTTTTTGTCAATTTGGAAGATACGCTTTACGAACTTGAAATACAGCTCAGAGAAAAACCGATGTATGTCTGCATTTCGTATGATACCGATTTGCTTGCGCTCGAAAACTGGACGGGATTTGTTGCAGAATGGATCCGATTCGCCTCCCTGCATCCAACCCTGACGATCGAATTGAGAACGAAAAGCGCCAATTTTACAAAAATTTCAACGATCCCGCCTCCGCAGAATTTCATCCTGGCATGGAGTCTCTCGCCTTCACGGATCACAGACATGTTCGAGCATCGCACTCCGCGCCTCCGATCCCGGCTGCAGTCAATGAGACAGGCGATTGAAAAAGGATGGAAGGTGAGACTTTGCGTGGATCCAATGATCCGCATCGACCAGTGGGAGGCAGTCTACGGGGAGTTTTTCCGAGAGGTGCGGGACACGATTCCACTGAACCGGCTCTATGATTTCAGCATTGGCGTATTCCGCGTCCCGAAGGACAGTCTGAAAACCATGCGGGCGATCCGGACGGATTCCTCGCTCCTGGCCTATCCATTTTCCCTGACCGGCTCCGGATGGTCTTATCCGGAAGAACAGGAAAAAGAAATGACGGATTATTTAAAGAATTGCTTTGTAGAAGAGGTTCGCTCCGTGAAACACTGACAGATCAACGCATTGCCAACACATTATGGATTTATGATGGATGTACGATCGATGCAATTCCATGCTGGCTATTGAAACAAGAAGAAAAAATGAGTAAAATAGGATAGACGAAAGCGGCCTCGAAAAATAACAGCGCGAATTACGTTCCTTTTCGTCTATAAGCTTCTGCAAGAAGCTTTCCGGTTGTGGGATAACGGGCTGTCATTCAGGAGGGATACATTTTTGAACGAAACGGATACCAATAAAATTGAAGAGGTCTGTGTGATTGTTCCCACGTTGAATCCGGACCAGAAATTTCTGACCGTGATTCAATCATTGATTGAAAGAGGATTTACGGCCATTCTTATTGTCGATGACGGCAGCACGGCAGCCTGCGACTCCTTCTTTGATCAGGTGAGAGACTATCCGCAGTGCACCGTGATAAGGCATCACAAGAACCTTGGCAAGGGCCGCGCGCTGAAAACGGCTTTCAATTACTATCTGACTCATTTCTCCCATTTGAAAGGGATTATCACGGTCGATGCGGACAATCAGCATCATATCGATGATATCGTCCGCTGCGCGGAGCATCTTCTGGAACATCCGAACGCCCTGGTCCTGGGGGTAAGGGATTTTCACTCCGACAATGTGCCAAGCAGGAACCGGATGGGCAATCTTATCACCGTCTGGGTGTTCCGCGTTTTATGCGGCATCAAGGTGTCGGATACACAGACCGGGCTGAGGGCGATGCCCAACTCCCTGGTTGACGAGTTTCTGGATCTGGACGGGGAGCGGTTCGAGTACGAGACCAACATGCTGATCGAGACTAAGAAAAAGATGATTCCGATCGAAGAAGTTGTGATCAAGACGGTTTATATGGAGGAGAACCATTCCTCCCACTTCAATCCTTTCCGGGATTCCGTCCGGATCTATCTGCTTATTTTAAAATTTCTTTCTTCTGCGATTGTGTCCTTTGTGGTTGACTTGACCGCTTTTACCATTATAATGAGTCTACTGGCATCTTTTTCTCTGGAGGCAAGAATCGCCGTTTCTACCGCCCTTGCCCGTGTGCTGTCCTCTTTCATCAACTACTCGATGAATCGGAAGCTCGTATTCCAGGCAGAGAACAAGGTCTCGACGTCCTTGAAGAAGTACTATTTCCTTGCGGTGATTCAGATGCTTTGCTCCATGGGCGGGGTCTATGCGCTGACACGCCTGCTTGGGATCAACTCGACCGTGATCAAGGTGGTAGTGGATTTCATCTTGTTCTTCATCAGTTTCCAGGTGCAAAGGGAATGGGTCTTTGCAAAAAAAAAGAAGAAGGAATAGACGGCCAGGAACAGAAACGAAACAGGCAGGCGGTCCGGGGAATCCGCAGACCGGGAAACATGCACAGACAAACAATACAAAGGGGAATGATATCATTTTATGAAAAAGAACAATACCAACCCAAGCATCGGACACATCGAACGAAAATCGCCCGACTTGCTGACGTATAGCAGGAACGGGAGCAGACCCGCCAAAAAAACAAAAAAAAGGCTGAGGAAAATTCTGTTTCGGATATCGATGGGATTGGTCATTTTTATCCTGTCGATTGTGCTGTTTTTCTTCGGCGCCCTGTCGCTGATCCATTATGGACCTTACCCCAAGACACAGGCACTGTTTGTCAACACGGTCATGGAGACCAGCGCGGCGAAATTCATGGCGCAATGGTTTCTGAGTGATGCGAAAATCAAGGAGATCATCAAGAACAACACCGTTGGAGGGTTTGACGATACAACAACGAATGCCGGAGAGATCGTGATTCCCACAGCAGGGGCAAGCGATACGAAAGCGCTCGAAATCATCGACATTGAAGGCGCGACATACAAAGGCAAACTGATGATAGTGAAAGACCCCTCCAGAATTGCCGTCGCAACCATTCCGAAATTCGGAGAAGGACTGGGACAGCGCACGCACGAAATCATTATTGCGAACAACGCGGTGGCGGGAATCAACGCAGGCGGATTTTTGGATTATTACGGCAAAGGGGATGGCGGGACTCCTGACGGAATCATCATGCAGAATGGTGAAATCAAATACGGGTCATTGACTACCTCATACAACGTGATCGGATTCGACAAGCAGAATATCTTGATTCTGGGCAAGATGACAGGGCAAGAGGCATTGGATAAGAACATCAAGGAAGCGGTGAGTTTCGGACCGTTCCTGATCATGAACGGCGTGGCGGCCGAAGCGCTCGGAACCGGAGGAGGTCTGAATCCGCGGACAGCGATCGGCCAGCGTAAAGACGGCGCCGTGCTGCTCCTGGTGGTTGATGGAAGACAGCCATCCAGTCTGGGCGCGCTATATACCGATTTGATCGATATCATGCTGGAGTATGGCGCCTATAATGCCGCGAACCTGGACGGAGGATCTTCCACGGTCATGGTTTACGAGAATAAAATCATCAACTCGTGTGTTTCCTTATACGGTCCTCGAAGGACACCAAGTGCGATAATAGTGAAATAGAGGGAGTACACGAAATGAATCATAGCAATGCAGGACAAGAACAGGGGAAAAGTCTTCATAAAAAACATATCCACACCGGATGGGTTCTGGCAGTCGTGATTCCGCTGATCATGGTATCGGCCGGATTATTTGTCTTATCTAAATTCTTGTATGGCGCGGAATATTATTCTCCGACCGTGCAATTAGAAAAATATGTTGAATTGATCCGCACGAAAGATTATACAGGAGCAATGGACTTTGTCGGGCTCAAAACCAGTCCTTTCAACCGGGTGGAGGAATTTGCGGCTTATTTCAAAAGCTATTACGGCGATTCTGTCGAAAGCTCTGTCTTTACCGAAAGAAAACTCCACCGAACGGAACAGAGCCGATTTTATGATGTTCAAATCAATAAAAAAGCCGCACAGAAATTCAAACTGACCAAGACCGGAGAGAAGAAACTGATTTATTTCGATTCATGGAAAGTGGAGATGGAGACGGTGATTCCGGCCAAGACCGCTGTCATTCAAGTGCCGCCCGGAGTCAAGCTCACACTGAACGGAACGGCGGTTACTGCGGATTACAAATTGGCCGTTTCGACGTATACGCCGGAATATTACAAGAACGTCAAAGACGATAAGATGAAACTCAACATGGATACCTATCAAATAGGGGGGCTTGTCGCGATTTCTTCCATTGAGGCCGTCACTGCGACCGGAGAAGCCTGTGAGGTTTCTTTGCTGAAGGAGGACAAAGAAAACAACACATCGACTAATATTGTGAAGCTTCCGATTCCAGCAGACAAGGTACAGGAGCTTAAATCCATTACCGAGACCATCACGAAAAAGTATGCGGAATTTGTGGCGAAAGATGTAAGCTTTGCGGACCTCGCTCCTTACCTGTATCAAAAAACGAAGCTTTATGATGACCTGAAGGAGTTTTACAATGGCTGGTTTACCGGACACCAGACCTACGGATTCGAAAACGTGGAGTTCTTCAGCCTGCAATATTTCAACGACACGCACAGCGCTGTCGGGATCAAATTCAAATACTTTGTAACCAAATCCGATAAACGGTATGAGTATGATGTCAAATATACGGCCTATCTGATTAAAGTCGGGAATTCATGGCTTTTAGCGGATCTGAGTATCGCGTCGTAGGGCCGGTTCCCGGGACCATTATTCTTGCGGAGAGGGGGCGGCCATTTGATCAAAAAACGAAAGATTCCTGTTTTGCTGCGGTGGATGATGGTATTTTCCCTGCTGGCCGGGATGACTGCCATTTCGCCGTGTGCCGGAATTCTGGCGGAACAGGCCGATACCGTCTTTACGGAAGCTGCGAAGAATATCACTCCGGACTGCACGTTCCTCGTGTCCGAGAACACAGAAAACCGGTCGAAACTCACGGATTCCTCTCTTTCCACAAACTGGGAGGCTTCTGCGGACGCCTTTATCGAGATGGATTCCCCGCTGCGGATCGGATCTCTTTATATTGAATGGACAGCGCCTCCTGCCGCCTGGACCCTGTCTGTCTGGGACAAAGACAGGTTTGTCTTTTATAAAACAGGTGAGAATGGGTTTTTCAATGAATTCATCTCCTTGGACGGATTGTATAAAAAGATCCGGATTCATTGGGAAAAACAGGACACGAAAGTCTCCATCGGACGGATCACTGCTTTTTCCGAAGGCAAGGTCCCGGATGACATCCAGCAATGGAAGCCTCCCTGTGACAAAGCGGACCTGCTTGCTGTATCCACGCATGCGGATGACGAGCACCTCTATTTCGGAGGCACCCTGTCGACCTATGCCGGAGATCAGGGGAAAAAAGTGCAGGTGGCTTATATTATCAATTGCGGAACCTTGCGTACGCGAGAACTCTTGGCTGGATTATGGGTGGTGGGCGTGAAAAATTATCCCGCCATATCGGATTTCCCGGATCAGTATGTCGCATCCCTGGATGACGCGGTCAAGTTTTATGGCTACCAAAAGGTACTGGAGTACCAGGTCATGCTTTTGCGGCGCTTCCGCCCCGAAGTGGTTGTCGGTCAGGATCTGATGGGCGAATACGGACACGGAGCCCATATGCTGAATGCGAAAACACTGACCGAGGCGATCGGAGCTGCGAACGATCCGCTGCAATTTGCAGACACGGCAGAAAAATACGGAATATGGGAAATCAAGAAATGCTATTTGCATTTATTCAAGGAGAATCCGGTGACCATGGACTGGACCCTTCCCCTTGCGGCTTTTGATGGAAAATCAAGCTGGGAGATGGCAAAAGAAGGGTATGACAAGCATGTCTCGCAACACCAGTATAAATTCAGGGTCCGAATAGAAGGTCCGAACGACTGCCGGCAATTCGGACTTTACTACACCGCTGTGGGAGCGGATGTTTTGAAAAACGACTTTTTTGAGAACATTCCTTCTGCGCCCGTTTCCGTGGCACCCTCGAATTCTGGAGCAGACAGCCGATCCGAAGCCGCCGGCTCCTCTTCGGAGATCGAGGATTCAAACGCGCTTTCCCGATCCGGATTGTCCGGTTCGGCGGATTCCAAAGAAGAAAGCGGCAAAATGGCCGCCATCGGGATCGGTGCGGTTTCCGTTGTTTTCCTGGTGTTATTTCTTTATCTGCTTTTTATCAGGCGGAAACAGAAAAAAATCAGGATTGTCCACTTGAAATAAAGCCGGAACAAGATAAAATAGTATACATTGAATAGGGTAGAATAAAAACAGAAATAGGGTAGAATAAATATATCTTATAGAGCTTGATTGAAGGAGGAATTCACCTGATGAAAAAAATACTGGTTACAGGCGGCGCCGGGTACATCGGCAGCCACACATGCGTTGAATTGCTGGCGGAGGGCCGGGAGATTGTCGTGGTGGACAATTTTTCAAACAGCAAAATGGAATCCCTCAACAGGGTTAAAAAAATAACAGGGAAAGATTTTGCGGTCTACCGCGAGGACGTCTGTGACAAGAACGCCCTTGACAGGATTTTCCGGGAACAGGATATCGGAGCCGCGATTCACTTCGCCGGGTTGAAAGCCGTCGGGGAATCCACCCGGATCACGCTGGAATATTACAGGAACAATATTGACGCCACCTTGTCCCTGTGCTCGGTCATGCAGGCACACAATGTCAGGAAGCTTGTTTTCAGCTCGTCTGCAACTGTTTACGGAGACCCGAAGACCGTTCCGATCACAGAAGACGCCCCTCTCTGGTGTACAAACCCCTATGGCTGGACAAAACGGATGATCGAACAGATTCTGCAGGACTTGTATGTTTCAGATCCAGACTGGTCCATTGTGCTGCTGCGGTATTTCAATCCGATCGGCGCACATGAATCGGGGATTATCGGAGAGGACCCGAACGGCATCCCGAATAACCTGCTGCCGTTTATTTCCCAGGTCGCGATCGGGAAAAGAAAAATTCTTCAAGTATTCGGGCAGGATTATGCTACCGTGGACGGGACGGGGGTCCGTGACTATATCCATGTCGTCGATCTGGCGAAAGGCCATTGCAAGGCGATAGAACGGACAGAGCAGGGTCCGGGCGTGGATCCGATCAATCTTGGGACAGGAGTCGGATACAGTGTTTTGCAGATTGTCGCCGCATACGAAAAGGCATGCGGACGGAATATCCCTTATGAAATAGTGGACAGGCGGCCTGGCGATATCGCCATCTGTTACGCAGATACGGCAAAAGCAAAAAAAGTTCTCGGATGGGAAGCGAAGAAAAAACTGGAGCAGATGTGCGAGGATTCCTGGCGCTGGCAATCACAGAACCCGGATGGATATCAGTGAATAGACAAAATGCATAAGCCAAGTGTACAATTTTACCAATTATTTAATGAATGAGTTGAAATTGCATGGAAAATTAGGTAGACTATCCTCAATTATGCGAAAAGGACCGCTTATTCCGGAAGGAAAGACGGCCATCAATACGGATTTTGCGTGATATTGGAATTGAATCGAATCGAATCGAATCGAGACAACACTGAAACCAACTCGGGGAGGGCTTTATGAATCTTGCAGATTACATTTTTTTCGCTTTTGTTGCGGTCATGGTTCTTTTTGGCATTTATAAGGGATTCGTCAGAATGATCGTGGACTTATTATCGAATATTGTTTCTTTTATTGCAGCAGTGCTTCTTTCGAGACCGATCGCCGGAGCGATTCAGGACTTTGCGATTTTCGACGGAATGAAAAAAGGAATTCAGGAATTTTTTACAAACAATGCGGATCTTGCATCGAAAAATGTGTCACAGACCATTGATGGCATCATTCTTCCGAAATTCATCAAGGATTTCATCCTGAAAGATTTTCCGGATACCGCCCAGGCCGTCAACAGTGGAGCGCAAGCCCTGGCGGAGCGTATCTTTTATCTGATGCTGCTGGCCGTGATCTGCATTGCGATTTTTATCATTGTCCGGGTGGCGTTCTATTTTGTTGAAACCGCGATTGAGAAAGTCTTCAAGAAAATCAAGGTTCTTGACATGACCAACAAGTTTCTGGGCGCGTTTTTCGGAATCGCCGATGCGATTCTGTTCGTATACGTTATCCTTGCGATTGCAGCACTTCTGGCCTCTCAGCTGCCGGGCATCACCAGGATGGTCTCCGAGTCCGCAGTGGTGAGCAAGTTTTACTTTAATAATCTTTTGCTGATGATCCTGACCTGATCAGGACCGGCATCAATAGCGAATAAATAAAAAAGACGGTTATCCGTCTTTTTTTATCCATTCACAAATTATTAATAATTATCTCATAATTATTCGCTTGACACTTCATGATAATAATACTATATTATTCATTGTTGGCACTCATGAGATAAGAGTGCTAATTTAAAAGAAAAAAACAAAGAATATAAAGGAGGCATTTCAAATGAAAATTAAACCATTAGCGGACAGAGTCGTTGTGAAAATGGCTGAAGTGGAGGAGACCACAAAAAGTGGAATCGTTCTTCCCGGTGCGGCAAAAGAGAAACCCCAGATCGCCGAAGTGATTTCAGTAGGCCCCGGCGGAGTGGTCGAAGGAAAAGAGATCAAGATGTACCTGAAAGCAGGAGACAAAGTGCTGATGAACAAATACGCCGGCACAGAAATAAAGTTGGACGGCATCGAATATACAATTCTCAAACAAAGCGATGTCCTTGCGATCGTCGAGTAAATTCATTTGTAATTGATATCCATTTTATGGAAATCAATCCAGTACACAATCAATCTATCAAGTAATAAATTACAGGAGGAAAAAAGAATGGCTAAAGACTTAAAATACGGCGAAGATGCAAGACGCAGTCTGGAAAGAGGCGTGAACCATCTCGCGGATACTGTTAAAATCACATTAGGGCCAAAAGGCCGCAATGTTGTTTTGGATAAGAAGTTCGGAGCACCTGTCATCACAAATGATGGCGTGACCATTGCAAAAGAGATTGAACTCGAAGACCGTTTCGAGAACATGGGCGCTCAACTGGTAAAAGAAGTCGCAACAAAAACCAATGATGTCGCCGGAGACGGAACAACCACCGCGACTCTTCTGGCACAGGCGATCATCCGGGAAGGCATGAAGAATATCGCTGCCGGCGCAAACCCCATGATCCTTCGCAAGGGAATCACCATGGCAGTAGAAACCGCTGTTGCCGAGATCAAGAAGAATTCAAAACCAATCAACGGCAAAAGCGACATCGCCCGTGTGGCGACCATCTCCGCCGATGACCAGACAGTCGGACAATTGATCGCGGATGCCATGGAAAAAGTGACCAAAGACGGTGTCATCACGGTGGAAGAGTCTAAAACAATGGGTACCGAGCTGGATGTTGTCGAAGGAATGCAATTCGACCGCGGATATGTTTCCGCCTATATGGTGACGGATACCGACAAGATGGAAGCCGTTCTCGACGACCCCTACATCCTTATCACCGATAAGAAAATTTCCAGCATTCAAGAGATCCTGCCGATTCTGGAGAAAATTGTCCAGGCCGGAAAGAAACTCGTTATCATCGCAGAAGATTTGGAAGGCGAGGCTCTTACAACCCTTATTGTGAACAAATTGCGCGGAACATTTACATGTGTCGCAGTCAAGGCTCCCGGATTCGGCGACCGCAGAAAAGCCATGCTCCAGGATATCGCGATATTGACCGGTGCACAGGTAATCAGCGAAGAACTGGGTCTTGACCTGAAGGAGACCACCATCGAACAGCTTGGTCAAGCACACCAGATCAAGATCCAAAAAGAGAATACCATCATTGTCGGCGGGGCCGGAAAACAAAGCGAGATCAAGTCGCGTGTCGCTTCTATCCGTTCCCAGATCGAAGAGACGACCTCTGATTTTGATAAAGAGAAACTCATGGAAAGACTTGCCAAGCTTTCAGGCGGAGTCGCTGTGATCCGCGTCGGAGCAGCTACTGAAACCGAAATGAGAGAGAAGAAGCACCGTATTGAGGACGCATTGTCAGCAACCAGAGCCGCTGTGGAAGAAGGCATCGTCGCCGGCGGCGGAACCGCTTTCATCAATGTGATCCCGGAAGTCGCAAAATTGTTGGATACCACATCAGGGGACACCAAGACCGGTATCCGTATTGTTCTGAAGGCATTGGAAGAACCTGTGCGCCAGATCGCCACCAATGCAGGCCTTGATGGAAGCGTTATCTGCGAGAAGGTAAAGAACAGCAAAGCCGGAATCGGTTTTGACGCATTGAACGAAGTATATGTGGATATGATCAAAGTCGGGATTGTTGATCCGGCGAAAGTGACAAGATCCGCTCTTCAAAATGCAGCCTCTGCTTCCGCCATGCTGCTTACCACAGAAGCGGTTGTCGCAGACATCCCGCAGCCGGAGCCGCCGATGCCGGCCGGAAACCCTGGAATGGGCGGAATGTACTAAGAAATTCTGACATTATCCCGTGATCTGACCCAGAAACGGACCGGATTCATCCCGAAAAATACAAAATCAGAAAGAGGGTATCCCCTGCCGGGCATGCCCTCTTTTTCATTGAATGGAAAAATAGTGGGATAAAAGGACGATTATCCATAAAATTGAATTGATTTATATCCGCAAATAATGGATAATAAAAGAGAAAACAAATCCATCTCCGAAGAATCGCTCCTTTTACAGACAGTATTCCCGGATGGATGGACAAAAAATCGTTATGAAAATGCAGGAGGAATTAAAATGGACGTGACATTCATGGAGAAAATCGTCAAGAAGCAAAAAGAGAATATCGACTATATTAAAATCGCAGGGATTATTCTGGCTGTGTTTGCCATTGTTTTCATCGCACTGAGCGTGGAGTTTCTGACTGCTTTTTTACCGATTCTGCTTGTCGGATCGGTATGGGGCGCCTGGTGGCTTATCACCTCGATGAGCCAGGAGTTCGAGTACAGTGTGACGGATAATTTCATCGACATCGACTGTATTATCGCCAGAAGGAAAAGAACCCGTGTTTTTTCAGGGGATGTGAAGGAATGCGAGATATGCGCGAGAGTGAACACGGATTATTATAAAGAATATTCGAAGAGGACGATCAAGGTTTTGAATTTTGCACCCTCCACGGATTTAAAAAACAATTATTTCATTGTAACGAAAAACAATGCAAAAAAAGCAAAAACAAAAGGGGAGACCGTTTTGGTCATTTTCGAACCGGATGACCGGATGATTCCAAGCCTTCGGAAATTCGGCCCCAGCAAAATAAAGGTAGATTAGCCTCGGTAGAACCAATCCCCTCATACCATCCCGGACAGGATGAAAAACGGAATACAGAAGGAGGCAATCATGCTGAAAAAGAGATTCAACAAGCAGGAGCGGAGCTGGATCACCTATGACTGGGCAAATTCAGTTCATTCCACCATTATTGTCGCAGCCGTCTTCCCGATTTATTTTGCATCGGTCGCGAAAGCGGCAGGCGTAAAGGGCGATGTCTGGATTGCCTGGGGCGCTGCGGCCGCAACCCTGCTCATGGCCATCCTCGCGCCGATTATCGGAGCGATTGGCGATTACAAAGGGATGAAGAAAAAATTGTTTTCCGCTTTTCTTTTGATTGGGCTGGTTTTCACCTCCATCATGGCTTTTACGAATGACTGGAGATGGATGCTGGTCGGATATTCGGTATCCTATCTTGGATTCAGCGGAGCCAATCTGTTCTATGATTCGTTTATTACCGACATCACAACGGTTGACCGGATGGACAAGGTATCCGCCTGGGGATTCAGCATGGGATACATCGGAGGAAGCACGATTCCGTTTCTGATTTCCATCGCTCTGGTCATGTTCGGCGAAAAGCTGTTTCCGGTTCTCCATCTTGTCGACGCCTCCCTTCCAGCCACGGAGATCGCCTCCCTTTCCGGTGTTCTGGCGGTTAAGATATCCATTATCCTGACTGTTCTGTGGTGGGGGATCTTTAGTATTCCAATCCTGAGGAATGTCCATCAGGTCCATTATGTGGAAACTCCGCGAACGAAACTGATCCAAACAACTTTTGTGAATATTGGAATAACCGTGAAGCATATTTTTCATGACAAAGCGCTTCTGATGTTCATCCTGGCCTATTTTTTCTATATCGACGGAGTCAATTCCGTCATTCACATGGCTACGGCCTACGGATCCTCCCTTGGTCTGGATTCGACGGGGATGATCCTGGCTCTTCTGGTAACCCAGATCGTTGCGGTGCCGTTTGCCATCTGGTTCAGCAAATTCGCAGAGAAAATCGGATCCATCAATATGATTTCGATTGCCATCGGTGTTTATTTTATTATTTGTATCCTGGGCTTTATCATGGGCTTCGGATTGGAAGAGGAATTTTTGACACTTGGACAGGCTCAGATGATTTTCTGGTCGCTCGCTGTTCTGGTCGGAACATGCCAGGGCGGGATTCAAGCCTTGTCCAGGGCGTTTTTCGGGAAATTGATCCCCCCGAACCGTTCCAATGAATTTTTTGGCTTTTTTGATATCTTCGGAAAATTCGCAGCCGTCATCGGACCCGCACTTTATGCCGTTGTCACCACCGCGACCAAGCGTTCCTCGTTCGGAATTCTGAGTATCATCCTGTTGTTCGCGGCAGGCGGAATTTTTATCATGACATCCCGGGGCACATTGCGCTCGGCGGAGAGCCGTGCGATGCAATCGGTGAAAGAGGCGAAAGAGAAAAACAACTAAGAGGCGAAAGCGGCTCAGGGCAATCCATTTCTTTTCGTAATCGATTGCCCTGAAAGCGGGTTGACATCTCATTCAATTGGTATAGAATAATAAAGAAGAGCCAGTCAGACAGGAAGGACACTTCGACTTGATTGGCTTTCTCTATGTAGAATTTTGTCGGCATGATCAATTGAACAACGAGGAATGAAACGATATGGACCAGAAACAGACAAACCAGAATGAATTGAACATCATCCGGAATTATTCCAGACAATATGAATATTCGATCCGCGGTACAGAAACCGATGTACGGGACGAACTTCTGCCGTTCGCACTGGTATCGATGCTCCAGGAAGCGGCATCTCTTGATGCGGAGTATAGCGGGCTTGGCGCGACGGAATTGGATCCGGCGGGTTACTGCTGGCTTTTGATGCGGACATCCGTGCGATTATCCGCCATCCCGGCATGGAAGGACCGTATCATCGTTGATACATGGACAAATGGAGTGGAGCGGCTGTTTTCCATCCGCGATTTTGCCATCACGGATCCAAAAGGCCGATCTTACGGGAAGGCCACCACTTCATGGCTGGTGGTGGACAAAAAGTCCCATCGGCCGCAGAAGATCACCGTCTTGAACGATCCCAAAGTAATGGAAAAAAGCGTGAGCGCGCTTGGATTCAATTGCCCCAAACTGGAGGAGTCCATAGCGGAACTGCCAGCCCTTCCCACTATATCCAAATATGCAGGCTACAGCGAAATCGACCGGAATATCCACGTCAACAACACAAGATATGTCGCATGGTGCATGGATGCGGCCGGGATGCGGGGAATTCCCGATGCAAACCTGATCGGGATGGATATCAACTATATTTCCGAAGTGAGAATGGGAGAGACCATCGATCTTTATCTTGTCCCATTGCCGATTGACCACGGATTCTGCTCCGAGGCGAAAGATGCCTCTTTCATTGTCGGAAAGCATCAGGAAGATAAGAAAACAGCTTTTGTTTCCATTCTGTACTGGGATACATTGTTGTGAAAATGCAACATTATTGTAATAATTGTTGTCGAATTGTCATAAATTTTCAATCCTGGTTTGCAAAAAGGAGAATTGTTCGTTATAATCTTTTAAGAGCAAGAAATGACTCGGAAATATTAAATCGAAATTTTGACAATGTACTACCCTTATGACACTGAGATATGCGATATTAAATCTTTCCAACATACGGAGGAAGAATGAATATAATCAAACGGGCAAGAAAAAATACATCGGCATACATTATCTGTGCTGTGATGGCAACCGTTATCACCTCTCCTATTTTATCCCTATCTTTACAAGCGAACAATATCAATCCATCCAATTCCATGAGTGTGGAGTCGGACGCTGCAGTCGCCGAGGACTCCTATTTTGATTCGGCAGGGTATGCTCTCGCGAATTATGTCCGGGAGGATATTGCCTTAGGCAATCGCGGTTCGGACTCGGAGGAGCTTCTTTTCGGGTCTGTGGATGATGAATCCGCAGAAGCAAGCACCACACCGCCGGCTGATATGACATTTTATGAGGACAGCACGATCGTCTATCTCAATTCAAACGGAGTCAACATGCGGCAGTATCCATCCCTGGATGCGGCGGTTATCCGGCAGGGTTCACTGGCTGAGGAATTTACACGGACCGGTGTCAATGAACAGTGGATCCGTGTGGCTGGCGCGGATGGAGTGACTGGCTATATCAAAGCGGAATTCATCGCCGAGACGAAACCAACCCCGACTCCTAAACCAACTGCGACCCCGACCCCCAAACCAAAGACGAAAACCGCAACAATAAAGATTACTTCCCCTGTCGTGGCGAACACGCTCGGAGAATCGATCGCCGCAGAAGCGAAGAAGTACATTGGCGTCCATTACCGCCATGGATGCGAGGATCCCAATGTAGGATTTGACTGTTCAGGGCTCACATGGTATGTTTTCAACCGATATGGAATCAGCACTCCCCGTGGAACCGATTCTTATTACAATGCAGGAATTGTCATTGCCTATTCACAGATCGCACCCGGTGATGTGATCGCCTGGGATACCAGGACTTATGACAAACGCACATCCATTACCCATGTTGCTATTTATATCGGAAACGGCATGATGATCCACGCCTCCTCTTCCAATAATGCAGTCCGGATCGCAAGCGTCTCGGAATATACCGCGGGGGGATGCAAAATTATTTCGGTGCATCGCTTCATTAAATCATAATGACCCGCCATCAAAACAGATAGGAATCCACAGTGGATTTTCCACTTCAATCGCCTGGTATCCCCGGGCGATTTTGTTTATAAATAAAGTATACAAAAAAAGCAAGGGCCGCTTGTTTGAAAAGTCAATAAATTCGAACAATTGTGAACATTTATTGTTTCAAACAGGGCTTTAAGATATAATAATGAAATTGAGTTTAGAATAGGTGACAATCTATTGCCATATTACAAATTTTGTAGGAGGAAGCGGAATGATTGAAATTCGTAATTTAACGAAATATTATGGTCCAAACCTTGCAGTCAATGACATATCATTTGATGTGGAACAAGGCGAAATCTTAGGGTTTCTGGGGCCGAACGGTGCCGGGAAAACGACTACTATGAATATTGTGACCGGATTTTTATCCGCGACATCGGGTACAGTGAAAGTCAACGGATTTGATATTTTGGATGAACCGCAGAAAGCGAAGCAATGCATCGGATATCTGCCGGAGAATCCACCGCTTTATATGGATATGACCGCATTGGAATATCTGCAGTTTGTCAGTGAGTTGAAAGGCGTCGAGAAATCCGACCGGCCGAAACACATTGCAGAAATCATGAAGCTGGTGCGAATTACTGATGTTGCCCATCGACTGATCAAGAATTTGTCAAAAGGGTACAAGCAGCGTGTCGGAATCGCCCAGGCCCTGATCGGGAATCCCGAAGTCCTGATCCTTGATGAACCGACTGTAGGCCTGGACCCGAAACAGATCATCGAGATCAGAAGCCTTATCAAAAATCTTGGGAAGAACCACACGGTGATCCTGAGTTCCCATATCCTTCCCGAAGTCAGCGCAGTCTGCGACCGCGTGGTCATCATCAGCAAGGGCGCGATTGTCGCGGTGGATTCCACCGTGAACCTGTCGAAGCAATTCACCAAGATGTCCAAAGTGCAAATCGCAGTAGAAGGCCCGTCGAAAGAGGTTCTGCAGAAAATCAGAATGATTTCCGGAATCAAGCATGCGGAGCTTACAGGGGATATAATCCACGGTGTCTGCGTGATCGCCATCGAGAACAATCCTGACACCGATGTGCGGAAACAAGTGTTTTTCGAAATGGCCAGAAACTCCTGGCCTATCCTGGAGATGAAATCCCTTGATCCAACCCTGGAGGATATTTTCCTGCAGGTTACCGCCACCGGTGGCACAAACAAAAAGGAGGATGCATAGATGAGAAGGATTAATGCCATTGTCAAAAGAGAGATCCAGTCCTATTTCAAATCACCGATTGGATACATTGTACTGGCTCTTTTTATGCTTATTACAAGCTTTGTCTTTGTTTCGAATCTACAGTATAAATATTCGGATGTCGGATCGATCTTGCTGTCTGTCCAGAGCATCCTGTTTATGATCATTGTTCCAATGATCACCATGAGAAGCTTTTCCGAGGAGAGGAAGAACGGATCGGAAGTGCTGCTTCTGACCTCGCCGGCTTCGGTGTTCGAAATCGTCATCGGCAAGTATCTGGCCTCATTGTACCTGCTTTTGATCATGACAGCCACTTCCATTATTTTTATCCTCTTCACCCTTGCCTTTGGCGGTGTCGTCGATGCGAAAGTGCTGGGAGCCTATATTGGATTTATCTGTATCGGTGCGGCATATCTGGCCATCGGGCTTTTTGCGTCGTCATTGACAGAAAACCAGGTTATCTCGGCAATTATCACCTTTTCAACCATTTTCGTGTTCATGATCCTCGATGGGATCGCTTCGATCATGGGATCTGTCATATCCACTCTTATCTCTAAAATCAATATCATGGGGCTGACCGATTTGCAGATCGACGGAGTGGCCACATCGGTCACATCATTTGTTCAGTGGCCGAATCCGACCGCCCGCCTGGATAATTTCGGAAGCGGGATTTTTGAAATTACACCCCTTATCTTTTTCGCAAGCCTTATCGCGATTTTCCTTTTCCTGACCATACGCGTGATAGAGAAACGTCGTTGGACACAGAAGTAAGAACATGCTATCCAGAATTTGATCATGATAAAAAATTGCGGCCGCAAAGATCGCAATCAACATAATAAAGATAAGGACGGTGTACCTGTGAAGAATAAAGAGCTTATTTCAAATAACGAAGAAACCTCGAAGAAAGAGAAAAAAGCGAAAATTATCAAGCCATTCGACAAGCGGAACAAGAGTCTGAAGATCATATCGGTTTCTTCTGCGATTTTATTTATCGCGATTGTTGTTATTTTCAATCTTGTATTCGAATCCCTTTTTGGAAACCTTTTAAAATGGGACTGGTCACAAACCAATCTATTTTCTGTAGGCGATGTGACAACGCAATTGCTTGGGAAACTGGATAAAGACATTACAATCGTGGGCTTATATGAAAAGGGCACCGTCAGCAACTACACGGATGTCGAGATTTTACTGGACGAATATGTGAAACAGAGCAACGGGAGAGTCACTGTCCAATACATCGATCCGGTGCAGACCCCTTCCATCAAGACCGAACTCGACCCAGACAACTTGCTGGCTCTTGAACAGAAGGAATTTGTTGTTTATTGCAAGGAATACAAGAAAGCAAGAGTTGTTTCAGAGAGTGATATTTTCAAGACAGAATTGAATGAAACCACCTATGCGATGGAAATCACCGGTGTTACCGCAGAGCAGGCATTCAGCGGCGCGATCGTCTATGCGACATCCGCAGAGACCCCGATTGTCTATATGACGAAAGGGCAGGGCGAGGCGGCTTATGCAACGGATTATACCACGATGCTCGGTGTTTTGAAGGACAATAATTATCTTGTCAAGGACCTGGACCTTCTCACTGCAACCGCGATTCCCGATGATGCGAGACTACTTGTCATGCTTGCTCCGACAAAGGACATCAACGAAAAGACGAAGAATCTCCTCGATGCTTTTTTACGAAAAGGGAATTCCCTGATGGTCCTTGCTCCTTTCAGCAACGTTTCCTATCCGGTATTGAATTCTCTTCTTACCGACTATAACATTGAAATTTCCAATAACCGTGTCCGGGAAGGCGACAAGGAACGGCGCTACAACGATGACGCCTACTATTTCCTTATTGATGCACCGTCCAGTGTGATTACAACTGCCGCAGTCAATAAAAGCACTCTGGTTAACAATGTCAGAGCCATCAATGAACTGAAGAATAAAAATGATTCCCTCACCATGAGCTACATCCTGCAAACCGGAGACAAGGCCCTGATCGAAACGAACGGTGACCCGGACAAGACATCCCCGGCAGCAATTTCCAATGTCGGACTTGCATGTGCCAATGCCGGATACATTGATACCGTGAAAGTCACCCAATCCGCGAAAGTCATGGTGATCGGAGCAACCGAGTATATCGCCGACCCCATCCTCAAATCCCTTGGCTCACAGGTCTATAATATCTATTCTTTCTACAATTCGGTTCAATGGCTGATGAATGCGAAAGGAAATGAATTGCTGATTACCGCAAAAGAGCTTCCTTCTTATCTGCTGACCACCGGAACCAATACAACATACTGGATCGCGACTGTTGTATGCATCATCCTTATTCCGATCGGACTCCTGATCATGGCGTTGATTGTATACAGAAAAAGGAAAAACCTGTAAAATAGTCCTTTGGAGGGAATTTCATGAAACAATGGAAAAAAATAGTCATATTTTCAATTATCCTGGTTCTGTTGATCGGGGCTTTGGTCATTACCTCCTATTATAAAAACAAGAATGCGGCGGAAACCGATATCACCCCGACCCCTGCAGTCGAACCGGTTGTTGAGGTGAAGGAAGCGGACATCGCAAAAATCACCATAGAAAACAGCGGCGGCACACTGGAGTTTGTTCCCGGAACAGGGAAAACCGAAAGCGGAGAGGAAGTCACCGAATGGAAACTCACTTCTCCGGAAAATTCTTTTTACAGCCAGACGCTGATTGACCAGAAAGTGAAGGAATATATTCTGATGGAAGCGGAAGGAATTGTGAACAATTCCGGGGCGAACCTATCGGAATACGGCTTGGACAAGCCATCCGCAACCATATTACTCACACTTAAGTCCGGCGAAAAAAAGAAAATCCTGATTGGAAAAGAAACCGCTAAATCCGAGACTCATTATGCCATGCTCGAGGGCAGTGGACGGATCTGCATTGCAAGTTCGGCCAATGCAAAGGCCGCGATGGTTTCTGCAATGGACTTCTTGGATACTTCCCTGGTGTTGCACAGTTTCACCATAGCCGAATCAAAAAAACTGGAATTCAAGAGAGCCAGCGACAAAGCCGATTTTACCGCCATATCAAACAATGATGCTTCAGCAGACGGGAAGACGCCGGCTACATGGAAAATCACGTCTCCGCTCGCCCTTGATGCAAATGCTACGAATTATACCACTTTCCTGACTGAATTGACCACTATATCCGCATCCTCTTTCGTCGAACTGGCACCGAAAGACCTGTCCAAATACGGATTGGATCATCCGAGCTATGAATTCACTCTGACCGGGGACAAAAAGGCGGTCCATTGCATCCTGGGTTCGAGTGCCGGAAGCAGTCTGCTGTATGCATACAGCGACTATCTGAATGCGGTTTTTAAAGTTTCCACAAGCGCCATGACCTCGATTGACAAGCCTTTCCTTGAACTGGTCTCTTCTTTCGTCGCGGTTCCTTCCATATGGACGGTGAGCGGAATTGATATCAAGATCGACAACCAGACGATTCATTGCGATGTCAAAGATTCCCAGGACAGCAAGGAAACTTCGGATTTCAAGGTGAATGGACAGGACGCCAATGTGGCCACTGCCAGCGATACCTCCTATTTCCGGACATTCTACCAATCCGTGATCAGCATCATGATCAAAAATCTTGATCTGACCGCAAAACCTGCTTACCAGCCGCTTATCACCATTGATTACACAATGACTGACGCAGGCGGGACGGGCATTCACCTTGCTTTTGTCAAGCGCGATGATTCAACCTATTATGTCTTCAAAGACGGGGCATATCAAGGCTATTACGTGGACAAAGGGGATTTCGACTCGGAAGATACTGGAAATGAGGGGATTCTTCCTGCTTACCGTATTTTGCAGGACGCAATGAAAAATCAGGTAAATGGAGTGTATAAATAACTCTTTTGATTGGAGTGAAACAGATGGATCCCCATCGAAATCAACAAAAGAAGAACAAAGCCGGACTAATTATCTTAGTTCTTTTGGCGGTTGTTTTAATGGTTGCATCCGTCGTCATGGTCGTTCGTTTTCCGGAAGAGGATCTATGGAACAATCCGACGGAATCCGATATCAACAATCCTGCGACGTCCGGATTTATCTGTGATGCCGTTGAAGCGCAAAAATTGTATCCATTCGGGAACGGGCTTGTAAAATTGGGCCATGATCGAGTTTCCTATTTGGATTTGAAGGGGAATGAATTATTCGGGGAAGCGGTTTCGATGGAAGCTCCTTTCTGTAAAATTTCATCCAATAAGGCGCTGGTCGTGGATACGAATGGATTCCAATATCTTGTTCTGGATACAGAAAAGGTCCTGTTTAAAGGGGTGGCGAAGTCGACCATCGATTTTGGTTCGATCAATAAGGATGGCTATATCGCACTGGTCATGGATGAAGCCGGAATCAAAGGTGTTTCAAGCATATTCAAACCAGATGGATCTGGAATTTTCTCCTGGCAGTCCGCAGAGTCCGGTTACATTCTATCGGCGGAGATCAACCCGGATTCCACCCTGGTGGACGTGCTGCTGGTCAACACGGATGGTGCGAGTGTCCAGCCCATGCTGAAACGATTTGGAATCAGCGGAGATGCGAAAGGCCAATTTATCCCGCAAATCACCGAATTGCTTCCGACCCTGCTTTATGATTCGGATAAGAATCCAGTCAGCTGCGGAGTATCGGACATGATTTCCTTTGACGGAACGAATGAGAAATATCATCTTACCTTTTCAAAAATATACAACACCATCTCTTCTAGCAAAGGAATCCTGGTGGTTGCCAAGAAAGAGGCCGGAGATGTTCCGAGTCTTTACCTGGTTAAAAAAGACGGCTCGATAAGCGAAGGTGTTCCGTTATCAGAGGAAGTGACATCCATCGCAGTAAAAGATTCGATGGCAGCTGTCGGATCAGGAAATGCAATCGTCTGTGTCTCATTGGATAAAATGAAGGAAAAATCCCGGACCCCTGTCAGCGCATCTCCGATACGAGTGGGATTCGCCTCTTCGTCCAATCAGGTGATTGTTGTTGCCAGAGATGGCGTCACGACATTCGTTCCATAGAGAAAAAGAGAAACGAAAAGGGAAACGAAAAGGAGAAAATTCATGCCAGAAGAAATCAAGGCAAGAGATGAAATCAACGAACAATATACATGGCGGCTGAGCGATATTTTCACATCATCCGGGGAATGGGAGGAAGCCCTTCAAAAAATGCAGGAACCGCTGACGCGGCTGCTATCCTATAAAGACCGCATCCATGAATCCGCAAAAACACTGGCGTGTGTTCTGGACCTTGACCAGGAATGCTCCGCTCAAATCATGGAGCTGTATGCATACGCAAAAATGAACAAAGACCTGAATAATGGCAATCCAGTCTATCAGGCAATGTTTGACCGTATTGTCGGGGAATATTTCTCTCTGTCGGCAAAAACATCCATTATCGCTCCCGCTATATCCAAAATCGAGGAAGAGACATTACGGACATGGATGTTCGAGGAAAAAGGACTGAAAGAATACACCCATTATCTGGACGATATCATCCGAAACAAACAGCATATCCTGTCCGAAAAAGAAGAGACGATCCTATCCCAG
>CAZJXH010000017.1:0-24589 GCA_964549475.1 uncultured Oscillospiraceae bacterium | reverse complement strand
TTTTCGACTGTTGCAGTTATCCCCAGCTCATTAACAACCTCCTGCACCGTCTCCGGCAATCCATATGTGGAACAGCATGAAACTAGAATTTTAATATTCATGAGACAATCCATCCTTTCTTTTTTACTTATTTCAAAACCTGTTTACACAGATGTTTTGACGTTGAATTGTGAATATATTGCATATAATAATCATGCAATGACCAGATTGAATAAATATCCTACGAATATAATAGTAACAGCCATTATTCCAACAAATACGGCCAATAGTTTTGGTTTTAGGACTTTGCGAAGAATAATAATGGACGGGAGACTTAACGCGGTCACTGCCATCATGAAGGCCAGGGCTGTACCCATTGGAACGCCTACTTTTGTAAGCTCGCTGACAATAGGAAGAACGCCTGCTGCATTGGAATAAAGAGGGATGCCAAGAAGAACAGCTGCCGGAACCGCGAAAGGATTGCTTTTTCCTGCATATTTCACAAGCCAGGCTCCGGGTTTCCAGCGAGGTATGACCGAACCGACGGTCATAACGAAGGTTACATCAAACCCGATTCCTTTGAGTGTATTCAAGTCCGCTTTCCATGCATCCGAAATGCGCTGTTTCCATGTTGGCTTTTCAAGATCGACTGTGCCGATTTTCATATTGCAGATATCTTCTGATAGATATTTCTCCATTTTCAGCTTCCCAATGATTACGCCTGAAATAATCGCAACAATCAATCCGGTTGCGATATATAAAAGAGCGATTTTCCAACCGAACAGGCCCCATAGCAAAGCAACTGCCACCTCATTGACCATTGGAGAAGAAATCAGAAAGGAGAATGTCGCACCGAGCGGTATTCCTGCTTCAATAAATCCGATAAAAACGGGAACGGCAGAACAGGAACAAAACGGAGTAACAACCCCAAGAAGTGCAGCAGCTACATTTCCAATAAATCCACGGGCTTTTCCCTGCTCTCCCAATAGCTTTCGAGTTCTTTCGGGAGGGAAAAACCCCCTGATAATGGATACGATGAAGGTGATTACAAGAATCATAAGAAAAATCACGATCGCATCAGTAAAGAAGAATTCAATCGTATCAACATAGCGTTTTGAATCTAGGAATGAATCATTCATATGGAAAAGTTCTAGAATGAGTCGGATCAATGCAGTAATGATATTGCTTAATTTCGTAGCAATCCAGTAAATTACATTTAGCACGAGGACACCTCTTTCTTTTTTTGAACTATATATCAAATAAAATTGATATAATAATCAAAAAAAATTGATATATCGAAGTATAACGCGACAACATGAAAATGTCAAACATTATATCAAATAAAATTGATGTAATAATTTCTATCATAATTTCTATTTGAATTTTGTAATAATTCAGTTGATTACTTTTTTGAAACAGAGTGATATAATTACTACAGATAACGTTAGTAATGTAAACAAATAGGCATGCAGTGTAATACGAATGTGAAAATCATATTGGATCGTTTTTTTTATGGGAAAATACGTGAAATGAAACACAAGAACCGTCCCTAAGTTTCAAGTTTCAATAACGCGTTTCATGAAAGGAGCACATGATGCAGCATGAAATTACAAAACCAGTCAAACTGCTGGATGAGAACGGAAATCTGAAAGAGCCGGGGTATGCCATGAAGAACCTGTTTATTTACAATCGTTCGGACATCAAGGCCAGCCGCTTTCGAATCAAAGAATGGGACTATTATCTGATAGGCAATGACCGTTTCGCCGTGGCCTTGACGATTGCGGACAATTCCTATATGGGGCTGGATTCGGTCTCTTTTCTGCAATTTTACAAGGGAGTTGAAAAAACCTTCTCCTTCATGCAGGTATTGACCCAAGGGAAGAAGAAGCTTCCATCCTCTTCTGCGAAAGGCGATGTTGCTGTCAGAGGCGAAAAATATGAGATTCGATTCCTTCACGAAAACACCTCCCGGATTCTGGAATTCCATGTCGATTTGCTCGACGGAGCAGAACCGTTTTACGGCAGAATCACCTTGACCGATGAACCGGACGAAAGCATGACCATTGCAACTCCGTTTGATAAAGCGGCACATTTCTATTTCAATCAAAAAATCAACTGCATGCGCGCCGAAGGGCTTGTGAATTTTAAAGGTATCGAATATCATTTTAAAAAGGAAGAATCTTTCGGTGTTCTCGACTGGGGACGGGGGGTCTGGACCTATAAGAATACCTGGTATTGGGGGAGCGCTTCCGGACAGATCAATGGAGTTCCCTTTGGGTTCAACATTGGATATGGGTTCGGAAATACATCGGCTGCAACCGAAAACATGCTGTTTTATGGCGGGAAAGCCCACAAACTAAGCACGGTTACTTTCAATATCCCAACAGATGCAAATGGGAAAGACCGATTCATGAAACCCTGGATGTTTACCAGTGACGACGGACGCTTTGAAATGAAATTTATTCCGATTCTGGATAGAGCTTCCCGAACAAGCCTGCATATCATCCAATCGGATCAGCATCAGGTGTTCGGACGGTTTACCGGGAAGGCTGTCCTGGATGATGGTACGGTAATCGATGTAAAGAATTTTCTGGGTTTTGCCGAGAAAGTTTTTAATAAATGGTAAAAAATATACATTGATAATTTATTTAAGATGGATTGAATTATTTGAAAAAGAAAATTACAATGAAAGATGCAGTTTAGATTTGCATGAGGTAAAACGATGACCATATGCCCATATGCAATGAAATCATTTGGATTCCTTGATACAATGAAATCATTAGAACTCCTTGCTGTTGAACATAAAAACAGCCTTAAATGTCTAGCGGCATTTTAAATAAATTTTTCAAATGAATCCAGCAATAAAGGGCTTAACAATTGAATCCAGCAATTAGGGATTAAAAGAGAGGAGGTTATCATATTTATGAAATATTGTATCGGTTGTGGAGCGAAATTGGAGGATGAATCGATACTCTGCACGGAATGCAGGGAGAAAGCAGAGACAAATAGCACGGAGGATAATCCCGCGCAATCAACAAGCCCGTTTGCACAGAATGTGTATTATCCGGCAAAAGAAAACAATGTACCAATCGATTCACAGGGCGTACCGAAAAAAAACAAGAATAAAATGATTATACTCGCGAGTGTAATCGCCTTGGTCATGGTTGCAGCCACCGCTCTCATTTATTATATAATCCAAGACAACCTTGAAGATATCAAATCCTGGACATCCGGCGAAAAATATATAACCGCAAGTCTTGAAGTCCAGATACCAGAAGGTACGTCTTCCAATGAAAAAACCGAGAAAATGAAGTTGATTTCAGAGATCATCCAGCATCGCCTGTCCGTCCTGAAGTATACGAAAGCAACCGTCAGCGCGAAGGATGCGACGATTACCGTAGAGGGTATCCCGGCCGCGACAGATATGGATATGGTATTCGATTATCTGACAGCTTCCCCGTCGATAGAATTTCAAGACGCGGATGGCAAAAAGATCCTCGACAGTACCGATTTCTGGTCTTCGAAGGCTCTCGCCGGAGAGAGTGAAGACATCAAGTATAAAATAACGATTGGGTTTACTGAAAACGGCAGATTAAAATTTGCTGCCGCGACAAAAATCATCGCCAGTCGTATAAAAGACGGGACCAATTATGCCACGCTAGTCATTAACGGTAAAAAAGTCGTCAAGATAACATTTGGAGAAAAATATGTGGAAAACGGCTATACCTATTCGAATATGACGTTTAATATAAAAGCCGGCAACGATATGCTAACAGAAACACCCGAAGAATTGACGAAAATTCTAAGTTCCGGCGGGGCGCTGCCGTTTACGCTCAAGGCCGGGAGCGTTTCAGGAAAATCTACCACGAGTACAGGAAAAACCACTCTGAGTAATGGTTCCGGCAATGTTTCCTCTGGCGGGAATAAACCGATTCAAGAGAGCAAAATCAAGAACGCCGGGACTTTGTTTACTTTCCTAAAAGTTCCGGACAACTATCATTGCAAGTTGATTTTGAAATTGGACGATATGGTAATCGCCAACGGAGAATACTGGTACAAGGATGGCAAAGGAAAACTGAACACTACGGTTGGGCTTGGAGATATGAGTTTTGTAAAGGCGAGCGGTCTCGACTTTTCAAAAGGCGCAACCTATTTCAATATGGAAACAGGGGTGGTCTATACCTGCATCCCGTCATTGAAAGTTGCATTGAAAGTGGAGACTGGAACGAGCTCGTTTTATGATCAATCCTCTCTGAATAATATGATGGATCCGGATATTGGGTTTAAAGGTACAAGAGCCGAAACGGTGGACGGAATCCAGTGTACAGTCTACATCTTTGGAAACACGGGAAACACAGCGGAGATCTATGTGCGCAACTCGCTTCAATACGTGATTCGATGTGTCAGCAATACCGGAGGATTTAAAACAGATATTTATTTTAAAGATATGGATCTAGGGATGGTTACAAACGGGGATGTACTGATGACGAATGAGGCTAACAACTATAAAAAATGCAATACAGCGGAGGAATTTGTGAAATATGTAGTGAATTATGTTTCTAAAAAGATCGGCGGTTGAATGAAATAAAAGAACCGTCCCCATATTCCCGTGTTCTACCTTTTTATAAAACATCTGCTATAATATGGAGCATAATCATTTTATTAAAAACGAATGCGAGGCTTGGTCGACGATGATCCTGGATAGAAACACGATAAAAGAGCAATGCATTCCGCAAATGAAAATGGAATGGCGATCGGCTGCGGACTCGTTTCCGGACTTTCTGCAGGAGGTTTCCAGAGAATCGCAAAAACAAAACGAACAGTACCTTCAATCTGTTTTGGAAGATTTTCAGCTGCAATTAAAAAGTTTGCCTGTCTATCCGATCAGACGGAAAAAATGGAGACAGGAAACGCTTCGAATGATAGAAGCGGTTCTATCCAAAGAAACCATCCTCAATGTCCATCAATATATGGACCATCAGGCGATCGGCACCTTTCAGGAAGAACTCAAGGAGTTTTTCCGCCACGCCAGGAAATTCGCCCCGGAGCTGACGTTCGAGGGAATCGGGCAGGCTGCCAGAAATTATGTTGTTTATGCGATGTTCAACGAAATAAACCGGATAAAAGCGAGTTTTAGCATGGCGGGGTTTGGATACAGCATGCTCTATCCCTTCACTGACAATTTTATCGACAGCCAGACCTGTTCCGATCCCGAAAAGAAAGAATACAACCAGATCATCCAAGATCAGATCGAAGGCCGGAAAGTCCATCCGAAATCGCCGCATCAGCTGAAAACATGCAGACTGCTGCAGGCGATTGAGTCGGAATACCCCAGGAATGAAGACTCCGCCGTCTATCCTCTGCTGCTGATGATGCTTGAAGCACAGGAAGACAGCTTGCGTCAGCAAAGTAGAGAAGTTCTGCTCGAAGAGGAGGAGAGATTGGACATTTCCCTTTACAAGGGAGGGGTCTCCGTACTGATCGACCGCTTTTTTGTAAAAAAGAGCCTCACAGAAGCGGATTTGCATTTCTATTTCGGATTCGGGTTTTTCCTGCAACTGGCGGACGATCTTCAGGATATCAAAGTGGACAGCATCAAACCGAATCAGACGATTTTCACTGTGCCGGATAAGGCCGATCTTGCTATGGATCAGCAGCGCGGGCAGGAAGAGAAGCGGGTCAATCAAATGTTCCATTTTGTTCATGGGATTTTTAATGAATATCAAGCAGACGACGAGAATTTCAAGGAATTCATTCTATTGAATTGCTACCAGCTCATTTACACTTCCGTTTTCCAAAGCAGAGAATTCTTTTCAAAAGCGTATCTGGACCGATTGGAAAAATATTTTCCGGTCACCGGCTCTTTTTTAGAAAACGTGCAGTTAAATCGGATTGAAAAGAAAGACCGCAAAGCACAGGATCAATATATGAAAATACTGGATGTACTGATTGGTTGAATATTTTCAAAAGGAGAGTGCAATGATATTTCGAACAAAGATAATTATTATACTGATCGCTGTTCTTTTAGTCCTTGCGTTTGCATATAGCATTTTCTTCGTGACCCCTTCAAAAAGTGATTTTGAATTAAGGCATTCGGAAATTGCTGCTGAAATTCAATTAGGCGAAGAAGTCGAAGTCCATACATCATTAGCAAACAAGCAATTTTTTGTTCATCGAATGGTTTACAGCGCAAATTGGATCAATTTTGTTTTGCGAAAGGCTGATGAGACTGAAGAACTGATTTCCACAAAGGAAGCAAAATCAGGACTTTTTCTAATGCTGGAAACAAAAACGCGAACGATAAAATTTAAACCTACCGAAAAAGGCGACTATATCATTGATATCTATTCCTCTTTTACAATAAATGGAACCGATTATTTCTATAAAGACAAAATTTCCTTTTCAGTAAGATAACCTTTTGCTTTTGCCATTCGGGCAGCCAGATTTCTTCCGGCGAGACAGACCGCGCTGCAGCTTCCGCAAGTCAGGCATTTCTCCGGGTGGAACAGAGCCGCTTGATCTATTTCCCCCTCATCGACGAAATGGGCAATCCGATTCACCTTCAAGCGGGCCGGGCATACCGCATTGCACAAGCAGCACTGGGAGCAAAGCGCTTCCCGGTAGCCTTGAACCTTGCCGACTGCAAGAAAGTTCACTTTTTCATCCACAACAGCCTCATCGGAGAAAAAAGCGGCGTTCATCATCCCGCCGCCGGCATACACACCGGCGAATCCGGGACAGACCTTGTACGCCGTGTCGTGAACATCCGCTCCAAGACGGACATGAAGGACACTGCCGATTCTTTCGTCCAGACTGGCCAGGGTGATAAAACGGGTGTCCGCCTTTTTATCTAAATAGACAGCTTCATAAACAGCAAAAACAGTCTGGACATTCAGTACCAGAATGCCCGCTTCCGCCGGTATTTCAGTGCTGCTTGATTTTTCCCCGAGCACTTCCTGAATCAGCGTTTTCTCCGCACCGGCCGGATAATAATCCGGGACCTTGCGCAAACGCAGCGGAGATAGGATTCCTGCATCGGCATCCATATTCATAAAACCGGCGCCTACAACCGATGGATCCTTTACCGCGATGTCGGCTGTGGTAAAAGGGATGCACCGGCAAAGCAGCTCAATCCCTTTTTTAATTTCCGCATCTTTGCATCGAAGCAGCCATTTGTCATGAATCAGTCCGGGGTCGCACTCCACTCCATTAACAATCAGATGCTTTTCCGCCGCTGCCGCGTTAATGACCGTACGGATTTTTCGTCCGGTTGGAAAGCTAGCTCCGCCAAACCCGAAAACGTTGTTACGCTCAATACGTTTCAGTATCTCTTCGCATGAGAAATTATTGATTTTATCGTTTAAAGAATCATTGATCGCATCACGTGGAAAGTCATTGATCGCATCACATGAAAAGCCATTGATCACATCACTTGGGAAACCACCGCAAGCTTTCGTATCTGAAGCTTTGTCAGAAGCTTTTGCTATATCCAGGGGATTCCATGCGCCATTTCCGGTCTCAAGAACATGATCGGACAGCTCATGAAATGCAGTCTTTTCAGCCAGTTCATAAAATGCAGTCTTTTCAAAAGAAAAAGGAATCCGCATATGCTTGAGCGACAGCCGGATCTTTCTTTCGGCGCCGATACCTTTGCGATCCACTACAAAGGAAACCGCGTTTGCCGCAAGCACTCCGAGCGCCATCGCGAAAACAGAACGGCTGAACAGAAGAGGGACAAATCCGGCAAGCACTCCGGCAATGGCGCCTGCCGCAGGCTTCGAAGTGATCGTGGCCGGATCGGTTATCACCAGCGCTCCCCACAGTAAAGTGCCAACCCCTGTCAGACTGGCAGGAGTAAGATCATGTAAAAGCAGGAGCGCCGCGGACATCCCGAAAATCATACCAACCCCCGCATAAGGGCGGAAGAACAAAAACGGCAAAGAAAGCATGACAGCGGGAAGCAGCAGCCAGGACGGTTCAAACACCGGAAAATTCACTGGAAAGAAAAAAGTGGCTAAAAGCACGCCGATCATTGCGGGATTGATTGGATTTTTGCCCGTGCCTCCCCAGATATGCTTGCCAATCAGTAATGCGGCAGAAAGAGCGATGAGCTCCATCCAAAGGGGTGTTCCGGGTGACAGCGTAAATAAAAGGAGAGCTGTCACAGCCGCCGACACGGCGCAGACCGGACGCCGGAACCGGATGAAATTGGCAATGGAATCCATTAGCAATGCGAATACGAGCAGAATCAGAATATTCCACATTGCAGAACGATCTGCCAAAAATCGCGGCAGATTATAGGCGGCCAAGACCAACAAGAGCGCCGACATAAGGCGCTCGTTGGACCATTTCGTCCGTATCAGCGGGAAGGCGGCGTTCACGTTCAGACGCCCGCCAGGAATTTGTGGAACCGGTGTATCCCTTTTCCAAGAAGCATCATCGGGCAGGCCAGCGCTGTCTCCAGTCCAGCCTTTTTGCAGGCTTCGATGTCATTTGGATCAACATACTTCTTCCCGTGGAAGAGAACACGTTTGACACCGGCTGCGGCCAACTGTCCGATCCACGGAGTGATCTCCTCTTTAACAAGATAGATATAGGCGCATTCCGGGACGTTGGGAAGCTCGGCGAGACTGGTGTAAATCTTGATGCCGGCATCGCCTGAGGCTTTGCTGTTCAAGGCGAATACCTTGATATTGTTGTTGAGGAACCCCTGCAGAATCATCTTCATGTCAGGATCGTCATTCAAAGGGTAACCGACAATCAGCACCTCGCTGCTGGTAAAATAATCTTTGTTCAATTTAGCCATGTGGACCATCCTTTCTTTAACATAGGGAATTTGATGGAAATAAATCAATTTTTACTTTACTTCAATTTAAATTTATTGTCAATTTAAAAAACTGGAATATGGGTGCAATATGGGGACGGTTCTTGTGTTGCATAAACAAAATAAAATGCAACACAAGAACCGTCCCCATATTGCACCTATGTTTCCATGTCCCGGAAAAATATGATATACTGGAAAAGGCTAGAATCGTTGACTAATGTGATATATAAATTGTGGAAAGAAAGCGAGGAAAGTAAAATCATGGAAAACAGGAATTATAGCAGTGCTCCTTCAGGAATCATTTATGGATTGGGCTTCGTCGGCGCGGCAATCTACTTTATCGCCAAGGCTACCACGGTCTGGATCGGGGTGCTGGGGTTTTTGAAAGCAATCGTCTGGCCGGTTTTTCTTGTATATGAGGTATTCAAGTATTTGAAGATTTGAAGATTTGAAGATTTGACGATTTGAAAATCTGAAAATCCCTCTGAACCAGGGCGGCTGAAAATTAAAAAATCCATAAGAATCGTGGTGTATTCTCATGAAGGTGATAAAAGTACACACTAAAAAAGAAATGCGCGGCTTTGTTCGTCTTCCCCAGGTGATTTTCAGCAATCATCCCTGTTATGTTCCGCCTCTTTGGCTGGATGAAAATGCAGGATACAGCGCGAAGAACAACCCGATCCTTTCCAATTCGGATTTCGAACTGTTTCTTGTGCTGAATGAGGAGAACAAACCGGTCGGAAGAACCATCGCCTATATCGATCATAGCTATAATAACCATTACCATTCCTATATCGGTTTCTTCGGCGCGTTTGAATGCATCAACGATGATGTGGCCGGCAGGATGCTTGTCGAGGCGGCGGAGAACTGGCTGAAAGAAAAAAAGGTGGAGACGATTCGCGGACCCATCCATCCCGTCGCGGAAAAATGGGGGTTTGTCCAGGCAGGATATGACAGACCGCCTGTTTATATGTCACCGTGGAACCCGCCGTATTATCATGACTTTTTTACAGGTTCCGGGTATGAAAAGGTGAAAGATCTTTTTGTCTATGAAGCGGATATGATGAAAGGATATCAGCTTCCCGAGCGGTTTCACGGATTTTACGAACGATTTCTCAAGCGCTTTCCAAACATCCACATCCGGCGTCTGGATATGCGCCATATCAAGGAGGATGCGCGTTCCATCTGGGAAATATCCAACATCGCCCTGGCGGACAACTGGGGATATGTGCCGGTTGAACTTCCGGTGATGGAGGATATGCTGCGCAAGCTAAAGCTTATTGTGGATCCGGACGCGGTGTGGATTGTGGAAGACAATGGGAAAGCAGTCGGTTTCTGTCTGGGCTTTCCGGATATCAATGTACTCCTGAAGCGTATCAACGGGAAGCTTTTCCCGCTCGGCTGGGCGCGCTTGTTATGTGGCATCAAAAAGCTGCGGGATTACCGGCTGTTTGGCCTGGCTGTCCATCCGGACTGGCAGGGCAGAGCGCTGGACTCGCTGATGTATATCAATCTATATAAGAATCTGGCAGCGAAAAAGGTGCGGATGGAAGCGAATTATATCCTTGAAGACAATCTGCGCATCAAACACGCGCTCGAAAAATTAGAAATGAATAAAATCAAGACGTACCGGATTTATGAAAAAACGTTAGTCTGATAAAACATCATGGATAAATAACCATATAAAAGAATTAGTGGAGGTGCTTATGGCTTCAAGTCTGGATTTTATCGAATATGTATGTGAGCAGATCGCGGATACCGGACTGGTAACGTATCGAAAGATGTTCGGGGAATACATGGTCTATGTGAATGCCAAACCAATCTTGCTTATTTGTGATAATACAGTATATGTCAAAATACAAGACTGTATTCAAGCGATAATGAATGATGCGGATACCGGCGAACCATATCGCGGAGCCAGGCCGCATTATATCCTGGATATCGACAATGCGGAATTCAGCAGACAGGTGATCAGAATCCTGGAGCCGGTTACTCCGGTGCCAAAACCAAAAAAGAAAAAGGAAAAGAAAAAGGAAAAGACAACCAAAGAATAGTGATGCATAAAAGTGGAATCGCAGATATTTTGCTAATCAATTAATGCCATCGAATAACTATAAATTTGGAGGAACAGCATGAAATACCTGGTTATCGGAGCCGGCGGCACCGGAGGAAGCATTGCGGCATTTATGACAGAGGCAGGCAAGGATGTCACCGTCATCGCCAGAGGGAAGCATCTGGAAGCGATTTTGAAATATGGGCTGAAAATGGAAACGACACGCAAGGGGAATTATACCGTTTGGCCGATGAAAGCTTGCGACATGGATCATTACGATGAAAAACCGGATGTGATTTTCAACTGTGTAAAGGGGTATTCTCTCGAAGAGACGATTCCCTTTATCCGAAGAGCAGCGCACAAAGATACCGTTATCATTCCGATACTGAACATCTACGGCACCGGGAGCAGGATGCAGCAGGAGCTGCCCGGCCTGTTCGTCACCGATGGCTGTATCTACATATCCGCAGAGATGAAAGAACCCGGCACCATCTTGCAGACAGGAGATATTTTCCGTGTGGTATTCGGCGCAAGGAAGCCGGAGGAATACCGGCCTGTTCTTGTACAGATCGCGGCGGACCTGAAGGACAGCGGCATCACAGGGTTTTTATCGGACAACATCCGAAGAGACGCCTTGCAGAAATTTTCCTATGTCTCGCCCATGGCGGCCTGTGGCATTTATTACGACATTGATGCCGGAGCGGTTCAAAAAGAAGGGAAAGTGCGGGATACCTTTATCGCTCTAATGAGGGAGATTGACGCGCTGGCAAATGCGATGGGCATCCGCTTTGCCGTGGATATTGTAAAAACCAATCTGGATATTCTGGACAAGCTGTCGCCTAACGCGACTGCGTCCATGCAGCGGGATTTGAAGCAGGGAAAGGCATCTGAGATAGACGGCCTCCTGTTCGAGGTGGTCCGCATGGGCAGACGGTATGGAGTACAGGTTCCCACATACGAAATCATTGCGGAAAAGTTCGGATTTAAAGGAGGAGAACAAGTACCGGAAATACCGATTGAACTTTACAAATAAAACGTCAATTTAATATCCTTGACAATAAAATTTTATTCCGTTATTGTGGACTTGTCGAGTTGACGTCAGCTCCCGAACACAAGAAGGGAGAACTCAGAATGTATCATTCAAGATTTAAAGGGACTCATTACGAGGCTGGATTTCATTATGGGGAATTATTGTTAAAAAACGGCAAATCATTATACGATGTGCACTTATTAAACCTTTCCGACGAGAAAAAAAGATTCTGTGAAAAATGTATCGGGATCTATCAAAAGGAGTATCCGGAAATACTGGAAGAAATCAGAGGAATCGCAGACGGTCAGGGGATGCCTTTCGAGGATCCGGCTGAATTTATCCTGGGCATGTACAACTTTGCGATCCATCCTTTTTGCACCTGTTTTGTCTGCCAAGACAAAAACAAGATTATTTTCGGTAGAAACAGCGATTTTCTGGTGTCGCTGGAACCCGGGTATGAAAGCTGCTTCTATCAGCTGGATCATGGTTTCTCCTTTATCGGAAACACAACCGCGATGGTGCAGATGGAGGACGGCGTCAATGAATATGGATTAGCGGCAGGATTGACGTTTATTTATCCAACAGTGAAAAAACCGGGACTGAACGCAGGCATCCTGGTACGATATCTTTTAGAAAAATGCAAAACGGTTGCGGAGGCATTGGAAGCGCTTCGAAAACTGACCATTTCGTCTTCCCAGACGCTGACAATTGCCGATAAAAGTGGTAAAATGATTGTAGTTGAATGCAATGCAGAAAAAATGGCTGTCATCGAGCCGAAACCGGACGAGCACTTTGTTGTAACAACGAATGATTTTAATTCGAAAACGATGAAGCCATACCGCTGCACATTCGAAGATGATTTATTCTCCGGATTGCGGTACGACGTCGCATACCGGTCATTGAAAAACAGCGGCGGCTACTCTCTGGAATATGCGAAAGACCTGTTGTCCGGAAAGTTCGGCTTTATGTGCCAGTATGATCGAAACAAAGGCGCAGATACCGTATGGTCTTCTATTTATTTATTGGATGAAAATAAAATATACCGATGTGAAGGCAATCCATCAAGGAAAAAGTACCAGGAAGATAAGCGACTGAAGTTTCGATAGGCGAATAGACAGTTTCAACACATAGAATACAGGATTTACGCCGATCACAGACAGGAGGACACTATGGATAGAAATATCATTCTCATGGGAATAATATGGGCGATGTATCTGGTCTTTCTTTTGCCTTTCTACCTTGTAAATGAAAAACGGTTCGGCTCGCCAAAAGCAGTCCGTTATAAACTGGCTTTATCCGGAACCTTCTGTCTGATCGGGCTGTTTGGCGTTTTTCTTCAGAATTTCAGTGTGTTTTCAATTCTGATTTTTATCGGATTGATCTTCGCGCTGATCGGGGATTATTTCCTTGTATTTATCAAAACCGATGAGAAAAAATTCCTGCTTGGAATCCTCTCTTTTGGTGTCACGCAGGTCTTGTTCATTTCAGGAATGGCGGTTCTGGAAGGATTCGGATATTTGGAATTTGTCGTTGCATTGGCCGTGGTGGTTCCGGTTGTCATAGGCAGAACCATTAAAAAAGTGGATATGGGAAAAGCTGCATGGCCGCTGTCCGGTTATTCGGCCCTGGTCACATTCATGGCAGTCAAAGCAGTCCTGATGCTGTTTTCGGCAAATCCTCCGCTTGCATTGCAAGGATTGTTTTCTGCCGGTGCATTCCTGTTCCTGGTGTCGGATATATTCCTGGGGGTGAACCGGTTCATCCAATCCAGGCAGACATTTTCCTATCTGGTCGGCATCTGCTACTTTTCAGGACAGCTGATGATTGCGACTGCATTGTTTTTCCAGAAATAGGGAAACGGGACGAATTGTCAAAAATAAAGGAGAATTAAGAAAATCTTAATAATTTATCAAGGAAAAAATCACAATGCCGGCTGCCTGATCTGGTACTATTTCATATTATGATAAAATTCGGGCTATATAGCAGGAACCGTTGAATAATTGAAAACATAGATAGTAAACATGGTGGAAAGGAGTTTGGCGGGAATGAGCAATAAGATTCTGATTGTTGACGATGAACGGGAAATTGCCGATTTGGTCGAACTCTATCTGCATAATGAGAATTATACTGTTTTCAAATATTATTCAGCGAAGGAAGCGTTTGCGAGTATCGGGGAGACCATTTTCGACCTTGCTATCCTGGATGTCATGCTTCCGGACGGCAACGGATTTGCAATATGCCAGAAGATTCGCGAGAAGTACCATTATCCGGTGATCATGCTGACGGCAAAAGAAGAAGAGACGGATAAAATCACAGGTCTGACCCTTGGCGCGGATGATTACATCACAAAACCTTTTCGGCCCTTGGAAATGGTTGCAAGGGTGAAAGCGCAATTACGGCGATATAAAAAGTACAATTCCGCACCGGCGCAGGAAGAGACCGTCATTGCTCATTCCGGCCTGCTGATTGATGTGAATACACATGAATGCCTATTGAATGAAAAGACTCTTTCGCTTACCCCCACGGAGTTTTCGATTTTAAGAATACTCTGCGAGCAAAAAGGGAATGTGGTCAGCTCGGAGCAGCTTTTTCATGAAATATGGGGAGATGAGTATTTCAGCAAAAGCAATAATACCATCACCGTGCATATCCGGCATCTCCGGGAGAAAATGAATGATTCGGTGGAAAATCCGAAGTATATTAAAACAATATGGGGAATTGGGTATAAAATTGAAAAATGAGTCTTTGCGGGATAAACCGTATTCCAAGCTTATTCAGAAAATGCTTTTCCAAACGATGGTCATTCTTGCAATTGCAATCGGGACGGTTTTGTTTTTGCGTTCCGTGGGAAGAGGGTATATCGGAAACGGAATTTCCCGGGTTATCTCTTTTACGCTTGGCGTAAAGTGGGACAAAGCAGTTTCAATCTATCAGCTATATATACGAGACAACATTGACACCATCATGATCGCAACGGTCATCGTGTTTTTCGTGGTTTTTCTCCGCTTTTCACTGACACGGTTCACGAAATACTTCGACGAGATTGTAACAGGGGTGAATCAACTGGCGGAAGAAACGCCCCATGAAATCGTCTTGAGCCCGGAGCTTGATTTCATGGAAGAAAAGCTGAGCCAGGTGAAGGAAACATTGGCAAGACGGGCAAGAGCGGCACAGGAAGCGGAACAGCGCAAAAATGATCTGGTTGTTTATCTGGCACATGATATCAAAACCCCGCTCACTTCGGTAATCGGTTATCTGAGCCTTCTTGACGAAACGCCGGATATGCCGGTGGAGCAAAAGGCAAAATATGTCCACATAACGCTGGACAAGGCATACAGGCTCGAAAGCCTGATCAATGAATTTTTTGAAATCACGCGGTATAATCTTCAAACGGTTCCATTGAGGAAAGAAAAAATCGATTTGTATTATATGCTGATTCAGATGGCGGATGAAGCATATCCGCAGCTTTCTGCAAAGGGCAAGCGTGTGGATATCCACGCGGCTGAGGATTTCACCATCTGCGGCGATTCCGATAAACTGGCACGCGTGTTCAACAACATTTTGAAAAATGCCATTGTGTATAGCGAGGAAAGCAGTACAATCAGCATTACCGCAGAGAATCAGAAGAATATGTCCGTGATCCGGTTCGAGAACGCAGGAACGATTCCGCAAGAGAAACTGCAGTCGATATTTGAGAAATTCTACCGTCTGGATGCCGCCCGCTCTACTGCTACCGGCGGCGCAGGATTAGGCCTTGCCATTGCGAAAGATATCATAACGCTTCATGGAGGCACCATCGAGGCGCAAAGCGATTCTTCCCATACAATATTCACCATTAAGCTGCCAGCCATTCCATTGACCTAGCATGCCGCCGATTCAGACGGGCAGAGCCTTGGCAATCGATATAAAATCTTAAGCCCTTCTTCATGATTTCTTAATAAATAAACAATCTCATATTAAAGAGTAGTCATTCCCATTTCGATAGAATAATACTATCAAGTGAAACAGCGCTTTGGGGAGGTTGCTTAATGGACTATTTACAAGGAATTACGAAATATATTCTTCCTGGAATTACAGCAAGCATGCTGTTTTTATTCCTATCCGAAGGGATTTTGCGAATAAGGAACGAACACATTTCCTGGTTTCGGAGAATGATGGGTTTCATCCTGGGCGTTTATCTGACCATGGTCTTCGCGCTGACCGTAACGCCGGATTACTATTTTACAATTCAAAAATCAGGAGATCACATCAATTGGGTCCCCTTTCGGGTAATAGAGACCATGCAAAGCAACCCGTTGAATTTCTGGGGGAATATTCTGCTGTTCATCCCGTTCGGAGCCTTCTTAGTGCTGATTTCAAACAAATGCCACAAGCTGTATATTACACTGGCTGCAGGTGCCGGATTATCCCTTCTGATTGAACTGCTGCAGCTTTTTACAATACGAAAAACGGATATTGATGATGTTATTTTGAACACGACAGGAACGCTTTTCGGATATTTCCTCGGTAAAACACTGCTGCTTTTCATCCCCTCTCTTCAAAAAAAGATCGGGGTGATCGAAAAAGCCGACGGTCATTATCGGAAAAAGAAAAACGATGCGAAGAGTATTGCTGTACTCGTTCTTTTTACTCTGTCTTCCGTTTTTATCATGGGCTTTTCGAATTCGGGTAATAAAGTCCATGCTCCTATAATTCCGGCGAAACAGGATCCGGTTCCATCCGTATGCTCTTCTTCCGGGTCTCCGGCTTCTAGCGGGATTCCTGTAAACATTGATGCGCAGAATGCCTATTTATGGAATGTCAGTACAAATACGGTGTTGTATCAAAAGGGAGGCGATCAGAAAATCGCTCCGGCCAGCACGACTAAAATGCTTACTGCATTAACGGCTTTACAATACTGTGGCGAAGGGGACTCGGTTGTGGTCGGACAGGAAATCGAATTGATCGCGCAAGACGCATCAAGAGCATGGTTGACTCCCGGCAGCAAATTGACAATTCGACAATTGCTGAACGCTCTTTTACTGCCATCCGGAAACGATGCAGCTTATGCACTTGCAGTCTATACCGGCAGAAAGATAAGCGGAGATGCCACACTCTCTATCAATAAGGCTATTTCCGTTTTTCTTGCGGCAATGAATAAAAAAGCCGCTGATATCGGCGCAATCCATTCGAAATTCACCACTCCCGACGGATACGACGCGGAAGGACAATATACAACTGCACAGGATCTCGCCTGCATCGCCAAGGTGTTTCTGGAATCGGGTATTTTACGCGATGTTGCCGGCAGTTACCGGGTCTCGGATATCTGGTTGAGCGGGCAGAAGGTGACTTATTGCAATACCAACGAACTGATTAATCCCAGCAGTCAGTATTACTATAAAAATGCAATCGGCCTAAAAACCGGAAAGAGTGGAAACGCTGGCTGCTGCCTGGTTTCTTGCGCATATATCAATAACGAGCTGTATATTTGCGTGGTGATGGGAAGCACGGAGACAGGCCGATGGACAGACAGCCTGATGCTGTATCATTCGATGACAGGATAAGCATTGCCCGGCATACCATTGGCATTATGCGCAAAAACAGCTGAAATTATTTTTAAAAAACTATAAAGAAAAAATCCTTCATGAACGATATATATAGTAAGAGAACGGATTCTCGAAATTTTTTGTATTACGCAAGGAGGTTATGGACATGAAAATCGACGGGAAAACAAATTTGGCAGCAAACGACAGCATCTCTGGAAAACAAGGCGGCAACAGCGAGGCGGATGCCATTAAACGGGAGATCAAACGGGTACAGGATCAGATTACGGATTTGGCGAATAATAAAGACCTTTCAATAGAAGAAAAGAGGAATAAAAAGAAAGCTCTTACCGAACAGTTGACAAATCTAAATAAACAGCTTGTAGACATACAAATCGAACAACAGAAAGTGGAGCAGGAAAAGCGGCTGGCGGAGATTCAGAAGCGGGCCGAGGAAACTGCAATAAAGCAAAAGGAAGAAAACAAAGAAAAGGGGGGACTGTCTTCTGTCAGCGTCCAGGCAATTCTGTCAGCAAGCAGCTCGATTAACGAGGCCCGGTCGATCAATCATGTACGCACGAAGATGATCGGGGATGCACATGAACTGGAAGGCACCATTGCCATCTCGAAGTCCAAGGGGCAAGACACCACTGGATTACAATACGAGTTAAGCGAATTGAAGAAAAAAATCGGGGACGTGACAACCAGTGTGATTGAGAAATATTCCGAGGCCAATGAATCCATGAAAGCAGCACTGAAACTTGAGAATGAAGCGGTGAAAAAAGAGAAAGACCGGGATGCGGTGGAGGACAAGGACCAGGATGCGGAAGAGGCGCAAAATGCCGATCCGGACAGCGATCCTGAGAATGCTGCGAATGATCAAAAAAACGGACAAATGAGTACTTCCATCAATCTGGCATTGTAATTCACTGTTGCACTTTATTGAGTTTATGATATTGCAACATAGCGACGGTTCTTATATTTCATAAACAAAAGAAAATGAAATATAAGAACCGTCCCCATGTTGCACAATTCATTGTTGAACCTTTTATGCGTTTATGATATCATTTTGGTAATAAAAAGATTGGAGATGGGACAATGCGCAATTTTTCTTGCTGAATATCAGAAGCATGATGGAACAGTGACCGGAACGGGGATCAAAACGACGACTGGAACAGAAACCACTGGATTTATTGTGCGCATGCAAGAATGCTGCGGACTCTTTTCACTCGAAAAATACCATGTTCTGCCCGATAACGGCTGAATTCTCTGTGTTTTATGAGCTGCAAGAATCGACTTTCTTGCAGCTTTTTTAAAATGCAGGAGGACAAATGGATGTCGCAAATAAATGTAACAAATTTAACTTTTACCTATCCCGGCAGTTATGATACTATTTTTGAAAATGTGAATCTTCAGATTGATACAGATTGGAAACTGGGGTTCACTGCGCGAAACGGCAGAGGAAAAACGACTTTTCTATTTTTGCTGCTTGGAAAATATGAATACTGCGGCAAGATTTCATCAAATGTCTGCTTTGAATATTTTCCCTATGAGATAGCGGATAAGAAGAAAAACACGATCCGGATTGTGGACAGGATCTGTCCGGATTATCAGCTTTGGGAGCTGATGCGCGAGCTGACACTCCTTGATGTCGCGGAAGAAGCCCTGTATCGTCCGTATGATACCCTGAGCAACGGGGAACAGACCAAGGTGCTGCTTGCAGCGCTGTTTCTAAAAGAAACCCGTTTTCTACTGATCGATGAACCGACAAACCATCTGGATATGGAAGCCAGAGCAATTGTCAGCGATTATCTGAAATCCAAGCGCGGCTTTATCCTGGTATCGCATGACAGAGTTTTCCTTGATCACTGTGTCGACCACATTCTTTCCATCAATAAAACCAATATTGATATCCAGAAAGGCGACTTTTCATCCTGGTGGAGAAACAAAGAAATGCAGGATCAATACGAGTTTGCTGAAAATATTAAAATAAAGAGAGATATCGCCCGCTTGTCTGCTGCCGTAAAACGTACGTCCGACTGGTCGGACAAAGCCGAAGCGAGAAAAATCGGGTTTGATCCTGCCATAACCGAAAAAAGCATTGCGCGAAGATCAAGCGAAGGAGCAAAAGCAAAAAAGATGATGAAGCGGGCAAAAGCTATTAAAGAAAGGCAGCGATCGTCGATGGAAGAGAAGTCCAAACTGCTTAAAAACGTGGAAAGTTGTGATAGTCTGAAGCTTTCCCAGCTTGAATTTCACACGAAATGCCTTGTCGAACTCAGAAATGTTTCTATTTATTACGATAAGAAAACCGCCTGTAAGGGAGTGGACTTTACCATTGACCAGGGCGACCGGATCGCGCTTTGCGGTAAAAACGGTTCCGGGAAATCCAGCCTCTTGAAACTCATCAACGGAGAACCGATAAATCATACAGGCGTTTTCAGAAGAGGAAGCCAGTTAAGAATATCCTATGTCCCGCAGGATACGGGGTTTCTACAAGGCAGCCTGAGCCATTTCGCCAGGGACAGCAACATTGATGAAAGCCTGTTCAAAGCTATTTTAAACAAACTTGACTTTTCCAGGGTGCAATTCGATAAGAATATGGCGGATTTCAGCAGCGGTCAAAAGAAAAAAGTGCTGATTGCAAGAAGCCTGTGCGAGAAGGCTCATTTGCATATCTGGGATGAACCGCTTAATTTTATCGATGTGATTTCACGCATTCAGATCGAAGAGGTATTGCTTGATTATAAGCCAACGATTCTGTTTGTCGAACATGACCGGATGTTTTGCGAGAATATTGCAACAAAAGTCATTTTGATTTGACTGCGGCATCTGGCTATTCCTGTGGATTTCTTGTATAATAAAACCGGTATAGAAGGCCAGGACATGCTGATTCCATTGACCATTGGCGACTCAACACATTTCGAGAGGTGCAACATGGAAATAAGAAAATGTACGATCGAAGACATTGGCAAATTGGCACAACTGAATAAACAGCTCATCGAAGATGAACAAAGCAATAATAAAATGTCCGTACAGGAATTGACAATCCGGATGATGGACTATATCACAGGCGATTATGATGCCTATTTCTTTGAGAACGATCATACCATATTGGGGTATGGCTTGATTGACAAAACCAGAACGCCTCTATATTTAAAGCAATTCCTGATTAAAAGAGGATATCGAAGAAAAGGGTACGGGAAAACCGCATTTGATTTGCTGCTGCATTTTCTGAGTGTCGACGGGATAGAGCTTGAAGTCTTGTCATTGAATAAGCGCGGCACCGCTTTCTGGCAAAGCTTAGGATTTACAGAGATCAGCAAATACATGAGGTTGATCTCTCATAAGCGGAGAATAAGTCCAATTGATCGAGCGGAATGATATAGTACAGTCCTTATCACAAAAAACAATAATCCATATCCCGGATGAATTAAAAAAGAGATGGAAGTTCAAAAACAAGAATTTCCATCTCTTTTTATAAAATACGATCTCTTTTATGCTCTTATATTACCATAAAACAGACTGTTTTTCAAGACTTGTAATGGCCGCGGGAAAAAGGTAAAATCAGGCATTCAAGATGGAAAAACAGAATGGAATATTTGAATCGTTCACAGGGCAGAACGGAACGATTAAACAGACAGGAGCAGAATGAAGCATACGAACAAGAAAGGATGGGAAGGATGGAGAGGAATATGTTTGAGATAATGATCAAGGAACATCAAAAACAGGAACTGGAAAAAATACTTTCATACAATCAGACCACAGCGCAATACGGACTGAAACTTTCTGAACAGGATACGCTGGCTCTTCTGCAGAGCAGAAAAATCAGCTTGAAAGAGCAGGAGCGCATTGAATTCGGAGAAGGCATCCTGTCAAAACTCATTACCGCTTTTTGTGATTCCCCCTATATCTATCAGGATAATTATGTCGAGGTCCTGGAACAATTGCAGGCGATTTTTTATGAATACAAGAATGAAACGTTGGATGAGCTGCCCGATGATGAACTGATCGAGCTCATGAAAAACTATTTTGACGGAGAATGCCAGGGATCCATTGAATTTCTCGAAGAAACATGCCTTGAGAAGCTTGCCGGAGAGATCCGGGGGAGATACGACGAGGACGGAGCGTCCAGAAAAGAGCGGGAGAATATTGAATTACTGAATGAAACCTAAAGCGTGATGAATTGTCGGAAAGGAACCGGAGAATGATCGACTATAAAATGGAAGAATTGATTTTCGTTGCAGCAGATCTGACAAAGAAGTACACAAGCAACGAAAGCAGCTCCATTCCTTATGAAAAAGCAAAGATGCTCATGGCGGCAGTGACCTATTGCATTGAAGAATACTTTAAAGCCGAACCTGGCGAAGCGCAAGAATGTCAGGATTCTTCTTTGTCCACCACAAGAAACCCAGTCGATGCAAGAACCGCCTACGAAGAAGGCTATCGATGCGTCATCGAAAAGGTTCACAGGACAAAGGCCCTATATGAACGCATCACCGCGGATTTCTCCGCATTTGGATGCCTTAACTGCTCGGATACGATGATGAAAGGGATACCATCCTTTTTTATCTGGTATGATGCACGGTTCAAGCCGCAGGATCATCTCCTGACGCTGGATTATCCGACAATGCGGACTGTTCGGCGATTATGCGGAGTGGATGCGATTTATCAGTATCTTGCCAATATTGAGATGGAGTGGACATTTTTACGTGCTTTCCCAGAACAATCAGTAATCGGCCTGCTCGATCGGGTCATGCCGGATTATGAAGAATTGTTTTTCGATAACATCTGCAGCATTGTGCTTCGGAATGCGGTTGGATGTGTGATTGCCAATAAACCGATATTTCCGCTCGAGATTTTAAACAGCGATTTGCAGCGGATCGAATCGTTCTTCCAGGGCAAATCAAAAGAGCAGATTGCAGCGACATTGGATCAGCTCTTGGATACCATCATTTTACATGGTTATGAGAACAATGATTTTTTATCGGATTATCTGAAAGCCGATGTCCAGGATCTTACCTTTATTATTGATGATGCAGTCAGGAATCACCGATTGGAAAATGTATTTATTATGAAATAGCGCGGCTATCCCATAAATATAAGAATCGGGATTCGTATTCGAAATAGTCATGCTATCGTAAATAATCACAAAAAACAGCAAAATATCACAAAATATTTGCTAAAATACACTTGACTGTCAAGATGTATTGTATTACAATCGCAGAAGACAAATTCGATGATGACACTGTTTTGGAGGTTGCTTTGCAATTGATTGCATTGTGCCGCATATTGCTGTGCATTGGACTTTGAGGTAGAAAGAAAATATGAAAAATTATATCCTTGTAATCTGTATCTCCCTACCATTAATAGGTGCTTTCCTTCTCCCCGTTTTCGGGAGAATCAACACCAAACTCCGAAATGTGATGGCGCTGGTTTTCGTATCCGGCGCCTTCCTTTTTGCAACCCTGGCATTACCCGATCTGCTGGCCGGGTCGCCGCTCTCTTTGCATTTCGATCTGCCCCTTGGACTCAGCTTTGGGTTTTACGCGGATGCGCTTGCCGTCTTCATGGCAATGACCGCCTCGCTGGTAGCCTCGGTTATTGTCCTTTATTCATTCGGATATATCAAGCATTATGAGAATCAGAATGAATATTATATGATGGTTTGCCTGTTCATCGGTGCGATGATGGGGCTGGTCTTCTCCACAAACCTCATATTCATTTATACCTTCTGGGAAATATCCGCAGTCTGCTGCTGGAGACTCATTGGTTTCTATCGGGAGGAAATCACGGTCAGGAAGGCCAACAAAGCTTTTATTATGACCGTTGCGGGTGCGCTGATCATGCTGATCGGATTTTTTGGAATCTACGGCGAGACGGGCACATTTGATCTGACGGCGATGACCGGAACGGCCATACCGGCTTGGACGGTTGTACTGATCTTGTTCGGTGTGCTTTCAAAATCCGCGACTTTCCCTCTGCACAGCTGGCTGCCGGATGCAGGGGTCGCCCCTTCTCCCGTGACATCGCTTTTACATGCGGCGGTGCTGGTGAAAATCGGTGTTTATGTCTATGCGCGGCTGTTTGTTGTAACCTTTACTATCGATACTGCATTTACAGTCGCCGTGCCGGTCATTGCAGCGGTTAGTGCTCTGGTAAGCGCCGGAGCGGCCATGCGCGCGAATGATATTAAACGCGTCGTGGCCTATTCGACAATCAGCCAGCTTGCTTTCATTCTTCTCGGACTGTCCTGCGGCAATAAGATCGGGATTGTGGGCGGCATGCTTTACATCCTGACGCACAGTGTGGCGAAAGGCGGCCTGTTCCTTTGCGCAGGGATTGTGGAACATAATGTGCATACCAAGGATATCACCAAAATGGGCGGACTATATAAGACCATGCCGCTGACCGCGCTTGCTTTCATCCTTTGTGCTTTTTCCGTCATGGGAATCCCTCCCTTCGGTGGATTTTTTGCAAAATACCTGGTGATCGAGGGCATTGTTTCGACAGGGAACATCGCACTTGGAATTGTTTTTATTCTCGGCGCTGTGATGACGGTCATGTACCTTACGCGGCTTTTTGTCAAAGTGTTTCTTGGAAAACCAGCCTTCCCCGATGTGAAAGAAGGAACCCCGACGATGGTGGTATCGGTAGTGATTCTTGCTATTCTGTCACTTGCACTGGGAATTTTGATAAGCATGCCGTCGGGGCTTGCATCTCTGATAGAGAGGTGTGTTTGATATGTTGAATGCAATTAGTCAGTTTTTAAGCAATGGTGCGAATATCCTGTGGTTCATGATTGTACTGCCCGCCGCATGCGGAGGGGCTGCCTGGATTTTCCGGAAGCATCACATTCCCAGACTGGTCATTGTTGTCCTGGCCTCGGCCATGAACCTTGTCTTTGCACTTAGTCTTTATCTGTCAGAAGGATTTTACCGTGTGTTCCCGTTTGCTTCGAACGGCCTGGACATTGCGATCAATGTTTATGAATTCGCGTCCATGTTCTTGACATTTACCGCAGCAGGGTTCCTGCTTGTCTGCTTATACAGTGTTGTGTTTTTAAAGGAAAAGGATTACGCGGGACGTTTTATCTTTTTCATGTTTATCAGCCTTGCCATGATCAACGGAGCTCTTCTTTCGGATAATCTGGGCGTGATGCTTTTTTTCTGGGAAGGCCT
>CAZJXH010000016.1:0-24728 GCA_964549475.1 uncultured Oscillospiraceae bacterium | reverse complement strand
CAATCCGGACAAAGCCAGTCCGGCAAGGATGCAGGAAACAATAATAAAACAACGGTTGCCGCCGGACAGAACATGGAATGGCCGAAAGAAAAAATGGCGAATCTGACGGAGCCGAAAGCAAATGTCACAGCGATTGTAAAAGATGATGCGACGAAGCAATGCACGGTCGCGTTCGGGGAAATGTCCGAAGTGGATGCCAAAGCGTATATCTTAAAATTGAAAGAGCTGGGATATGCCAATAATGTCGTGGAAATGACCGATGCAAACAGCATGATGTTCAGCGGCGAGTCCTCTTCGGGGGAGCAGGTCACTTTTATATATAATATATCAACGAAAGACGGAACCATTTTTTATGATCCCAAAGGAAAGGGCACAAGCAGCATTTCCATCAGCAAATCTGTTGATATGACAGATGCCGCGGCCTGGCCGGCCAATTTCATTCCCGGTGTTCCGGAATTGAACGGTAAAATTACGGACGTTGTCAATGACAATAACAAAACGACAACGGTTTATCTGGATTATGTAGAAAAAGCAGCCTTTGAGGCATATGTAAAGCAATTGAAACAGAATGGGTACACCGTTGAAGTGGACGAAAGCACAAGTGTCACTTCGGTGGATTTCCGGGCATACAATGCAGCAAGAGAATGGGTGCATGCCTATCTCAACATCGAACAGGACAGAAACAGCGTGACCATTGAAATGGAAAAAGCCAGTGAGTGAAAGGACAGGAGAAATTGAAATGATGAAAAAAACGATAGGAATCCTATGTGCGCTTTGCAGCATCATGATATGCGGCTGCACAGTGCAAAATCCGACAAAATCCGCTTCGAATCCAGTCATATCCGATTCGAAATCGGCAATATCCGCTTCGAATCCGTCAAAATCGATATCTGCAAATTCCGTCACGCCTCAGGCTGTGCAAATCAAGATCACGCCGCCGTCCGGATGGGAACGGAACACAGACTCCGTACTGCAGGTGCAGTATCTTAAAAATACAATCAGTTTCATGGTGAAAGAGGAAAAATTCAGCAGCACGAAATTGGATGAAGTCGTGGCGGAAGCTAAAAAATACTTTACAAAAGCGTTCGGGAATATTGCATTTAATGAGCCCCAATCCTTGACGGTTGATAAAAAAGAGGCTCAAATGCTTGCTTTCAGCTGTAAAGTCAGTGGAATGCAAATGAAATATGAATATGTCTATCTTGCTGTCGGGAATACTGTTTATGCAATCACATTCGGCGGCCCCGAAAGCTCATTCGATGCGCTTTCGGCGGATTATGCACAAATTTTATCCGATATCCGATTCGAATAAAAAATGCTTTTCTGCGGATCAATCCGGCAGATAATGCCTGGAAGCCCGCGCTGCGGTGCAATATGGGGACGGTTCTTGTGTTGCATTTTATGTTGTTTATGCAACACAAGAACCGTCCCCATATTGCACCGCAGCGCGATACCTTGACGAACCGGGATTTTCGTTGTATGATTGGGACAAGAATCTGTAATCACGGATTTGCATGTTGAGCGGGAAGAGTACATTGGAATCTTCTGTCAGAGAACAGGGTTCATCAGGCTGAAAGACCCTTCGGAAGAGAGAATGGAATGTCGCCCGGGAGTGCGCACGGAGCAGCATCACGTTACGATGCATGAGTGCCTTGGAGGACGGACTTATGTCTGTTGCCGGGGAAAACTGGTGGTACCACGGGAGCGGTTTTTTTGATAAGCTTTCGTCCAGTCATATGGACGAGAGCTTTTTTTGTACCCGAAATCCGGAGAAACGGCAGGCCGGATGATGAGACACGATGAAAAAGCCAATAGATGAAAAAGCCAATAAATGATGTTAAAAATATAATGGAAAATGAAATGAAAAATGAAGTGAAAAATGAAATGAAAAACGTAAAATAAATTTTTACGGAGAATGAAGGAGGAGACCGAAAATGAACGGAACAATCGAAATCATATTGAAAATTCTTGGCGGGATTATCGCCATCGCAGGACTGGTGGTTGTCTATGGAGCGACTAGAATCGTGAATGTTAAAAAGTTGGACGAGAAAAAGAAGGTGGACCCGGAGCGCATTGCTTTGCTGGATGAAGAACAAGCCAAGAAATTCAAACGCGACATGGCCATCCTTGATGTGAAAATCAAGGGAATCCTGATTGCGCTGCCGGGATTCATCATCTTGCTTATCATGTTTAAAATATAGGAGAATCTTTTAATAATCAGAGGGGGACGGGGATATGAGCCGAATTGACGCAATACCGAAAGCGTTCGAGCCAAAAGAGACAGAAGGAAGAATCTATAAGAAATGGATGGATAACAATTATTTTCATGCGGTCGTGGATGAAAACAAAAAGCCGTATGCGATTGTGATGCCGCCTCCGAACATTACCGGACAGCTCCACATGGGGCATGCCCTGGACAATGCGATCCAGGACGTGCTGATCCGCTGGAGAAGAATGCAGGGATATTCCGCTCTTTGGATGCCGGGAACCGATCATGCGGCGATTGCGACCGAGGCGAAAATCGTGGAAGCGATGGCAAAAGAGGGACTGACCAAAGAGCAGATCGGGCGCGAGGCGTTTCTGAAACGTGCGTGGGAATGGAGAAGCCTCTATGGCGGACGGATCGTCGAACAGCTCAAACGCCTGGGAAGCTCGTGTGACTGGGAACGGGAGCGTTTTACGATGGACGCCGGATTGTCCGAAGCGGTCACAGAAGTTTTCCTCCGGCTTTATAAAAAAGGCCTTATTTACCGCGGAGAGAGGATTATCAACTGGTGTCCGCACTGTCTGACATCCATTTCGGATGCCGAAGTGGAATACGAGGAAGAGGACGGAAATTTCTGGTACATCCGTTATCCATTTGAAAATGGAGAAGGGGAGATCATCGTTGCGACGACAAGGCCGGAGACCATGCTCGGCGATACGGCGGTTGCGGTCAATCCGGAAGACGAGCGATACCAGTCCATGATCGGCAAAAATGTTATCCTGCCGCTGGTGAACAAAGCGATTCCGATTATTGCAGACCCCTATGTGGAGAAAGATTTTGGAACAGGGGCGGTGAAAATCACTCCGGCGCACGACCCGAATGACTTTGAGGTGGGGCTGCGGCACAAATTGGAGATCATCAGCGTAATGACCAAGGACGCAAAAATGAATGAGAATGGCGGAGCCTATGCGGGAATGGACCGCTATGAGGCAAGAAAACTCATTATCAGGGACTTGCAGGAACAAGGATACATGGTGAAAATCGAGCCCCATAAGCACAACGTCGGACACTGCTACCGCTGCTCGACCACTGTCGAGCCCCGTGTCTCTTTCCAATGGTTTGTAAAAATGCAGCCTCTTGCGGATCCCGCGATCGATGTCGTACGGAACGGCACCCTGGAATTTGTTCCGGAACGGTTTGACAAGACCTATTTCAATTGGATGGATAATATCCGGGACTGGTGTATATCAAGACAGCTGTGGTGGGGGCACCGGATTCCGGCATACCATTGTCAGACTTGCGGGGAGATTGTGGTTTCAAAGGAAATGCCGGACCACTGCCCGAAATGCGGAGGAACAAGATTCGAGCAGGATCCCGATACGCTGGATACGTGGTTCAGTTCCGCCCTGTGGCCATTCTCGACACTTGGCTGGCCGGAGAAGACACCGGAGCTTGATTATTTCTATCCGACCAGCGTTCTGGTCACCGCTTACGATATTATCTTTTTCTGGGTGGCAAGAATGGTTTTTTCCGGCATGGAACAGATGGGAACCATTCCATTTAAATATGTGTTCATCCATGGAATCATCCGGGATGAAAAAGGCCGTAAAATGTCCAAATCCCTTGGAAACGGGATCGATCCCCTGGAGATCATTGACGAAGCCGGCGCGGATGCGCTGCGTTATTCCCTGATTACCGGCAATTCGCCTGGAAACGATCAGCGTTTCCTGCCGATCAAGGTGGAGGCGGGACGGAACTTTTCGAACAAGATCTGGAATGCTCTCCGTTTTGTCGTCATGAATTTCGAGGATGACCTGGAATTTTCCAAGGTATCTCCGGAACGGTTCACGATGGAGGACCGATGGATTCTAACCCGTCTGAATACTGTGATCGGCGAAGTGACAGCCAATCTGGAGAATTTTGAGACCGGTATCGCACTCGCAAAGCTTTACAGCTTTATCTGGGAGGAATTCTGCGACTGGTATATCGAAATGGTCAAATCGCGTCTTTTTGACAAAGAGGCTTATGGACGCCTGGAAGCGCAGTACACATTGAATTATGTACTGTGTAATGCGATGAAGCTCCTGCATCCATATATGCCGTTCCTCACAGAAGAAGTATACAGCCATCTCATCCAATCGGACGAATCGATCATGATCAGCTCCTGGCCGGTGGAAGTGGAATCCTATAATTTCCCGAAAGAAGTCGACAAAATGGTGATCCTAATGGATGCGATCCGTGGAATCCGCAATGTCCGGGTGAATATGAATGTTCCGCCGTCCCGCAGGGCGACGATCCTTGTTGTATCACAGGATTTGAGAATCCAGGAGATGTTTTCTTCGAGCGAGGCTTTTCTGGGAAGACTTGCCAGCGTAAGCGAGGTGAAGGTCCAGTCCGATAAAGAAGGAATTCCGGATACCGCGGTGGTATCCAATTTCAGCGGAGGGGAAATCTATATCCCGCTGTCGGACCTGATTGATCTGGACAAGGAAATCGACCGTCTTGCGAAGGAACTGGAAAATCTCGAAAGAGAGATCGAACGGGTCTCCGCAAAACTGATGAATGAGGAATTCGTTTCCAAAGCTCCTGAGAAAATCATCAACAACGAGAAGGAAAAGAAAGCGAAATATATTGAAACACGCGAACGGATCAAGGACCGGATCGACTCGCTCAAGAAAATCCGATAGGATTCGGCATTTATTAAGAAATCTGTGCTAAAACCATAATCAGAAATTTCAGCGAAGACATGCTGCCTTAATAATAAACTGCGGTGATATCCATGTGGAAGAGCCCGTTTTTATCAATGATAAAGACGGGCTTTTTCGTGCGTTTTATTACAGAATGATTACGTAAATCCGGTTCGTAGAGCGAAACGGAAGCAAACAGTAAAAATAGTGTAAAGCGCATGAAATATTTCCTATAAAATACTTGCATTATAGGAGAGAAGAGTATAAAATGTAGTACAAGTGGTGAATTAGGGAGCAAAAGTCAACTGATGTGGTTAATAGTGGTGAATTTGAGCCGATTTTCAGGTGGGACATAAAGGAGAAATCAATTGGCACGATACCATCATACGGTGGATTCCAAAGGAAGAATATTTATCCCTTCGAAAATCAGGGAGGATCTCGGCAAGCGTGTTTACATCACGAAGAGCCTGGACGTTGCCTGCCTGTCCGGATACACCCCGGAACAGTTTGGATTTATCAAGGACCAATTCTCCCAGCTGAACAGCACAGACCCGATTGTACGTCAGATGAAAAGAGAGATTCTAGGCGAAGCGATCCTATGTGACATGGATTCGCAGGGCAGAGTCAGTATTTCGGATGAATTATGGAAAGATATCGGCGTATCAGACAACGATGATGTTTATGTGATTTATCTTTATGACAAGTTCGAGATCTGGTCAAAGGACGCATATGATAAAGAAAGAGAGGCAACGGGTTCCAGGCTTTCCGAGGATCTGAGCAAATATGACATCAAGGGGATTTGAGTATATCCATTTGCCTGTGCTGTTTGAGGAATGCATGACAGGCCTCGATATCAGGGAACAGGGAACCTATGTTGACTGCACAACCGGCGGGGGAGGGCATTCCTCGGGGATATTGGAAAGGCTGGGAGAAGGCGGACTGCTGCTTTGCTTTGATAAAGACGAAGAAGCACTCGCAGCGGCCGATGAGAAGCTATCCACATGCAATGCGAAAGCCTCGTACCGGTTGATCCGAAGCGATTTCTCCCATATCAAAGATTGTCTGGAACGGGAAGGAATCAAGCAGGTTGACGGAATCCTGGCCGACTTCGGGGTTTCTTCCTATCAACTGGACGAGAACAAGCGTGGATTCGGTTATATGCAGGACGGCCCGCTTGACATGAGAATGGATGCGACTGCGGCACTGACCGCGGAGATTGTTGTCAACAGCTATCCAAGCCAGGAGCTGGAGCGGATTTTGTTTGAATATGGAGAAGAACGGTACAGCAGACGAATTGTTTCCGCCATTTGCCGTGAAAGGGAGAAACAGCGGATTACCACGACCATGCGGCTTTCTGATATCATCCGGTCCGCTATGCCGTCGCAAGGGAAGAAAGAACAGCAGCATCCGGCAAAACGGACATTCCAGGCCATCCGGATCGAGGTGAATCACGAACTGGATTCCATTTCCTCTCTGTTGGACGCCATTCCGGATATTCTGGCTCCAAAAGGACGGTTCGCGGCGATTTCTTTTCACTCTCTGGAAGACCGGCTGGTCAAAGACGCTTTTAAAAAATACGAGAATCCGTGCACATGCCCTAAGAATTTTCCGGTATGCGCCTGCAACAAGAAACCGATTGTCAGAATATTGACGAAGAAACCAATCACTGCGACACCCGATGAGCTGGAAAAGAATCCGCGGGCACGGAGCGCCAAACTGAGGGTGATGGAAAGAATCTGAGGCAGGTCAGAACAATGGAATACGAAAGATATCGGGTAAAAGAAATACGGGAAATACAAGAAATACAAAAAAAATTCGAAAGAATATATCGAATCGCGACCAAAAAAACAGACTGGAGGGACAGATATGTACGAGTCGTATGGAAATGTGGCATACAGCTTGCCAAAAAGAAATGAAGAACTGAAGAAATATGGCGTGCAAACCCGTGAATATCGCAAGAGGCATCAAGCCGAGCCCAAAAGAGTCGCATTTAAAACACAAAGCGAAGAGGACCGGATTTCCGCTGTTTTTCACCACCAAATGTCAAGACAGCGCATCGGCCGGATTTTTATCTGCGTTCTGGCTGTTTCCATCGTCACAGCGGTGTTCGCCGGAATCCTGTACCGGAGCGCGACGATCCTGGAGATGAACTATGCCAATGTGAAAATCGAAAACGAAATCAAAACACTGGATAAAGAAGTCAATCAATTAAAGGAAGAATTATCCAAGAAAACCGATTTGAATCTGATTCGCACCCTTGCGATGGATCGGTTGGGAATGCAGGATCCCGGACAAAAACAGATTGTCCAGGTTTCCATCCCGGTCGGTGACCGTATGATAATTGAAGGCGACATCCAGGGCACAACGGGGGAAGATACCCAGCTGAGCAATGCGATGAATAACATCGAAGGGTTTTTCAAAACAATTCGGTAACCGTTATTTTCTTTCTTTTCGTTATTTAAATAAGAGAAAGGTGGTTGGCTGAATTGCAGAGACATGATCAGGGAAGGCTTCTTGAGAATCCTGGCCAACAGCAGATTGCATATCATCCACAAGCTTCGGACAATGGGCCGGTACATCAAAAAAGAAGCCAGAGGAAGCAAAGGAATCAACGAAAGCAAAAAGGCGCGAGAAAGGCAATCTGGTTTGCAGTAACCCTGCTGCTCTTTTTTTCAACTTATCTGCTTGTTACATTATATAAGCTTCAGGTCATCGAATTTGAACAGCATACCGAAGCGGCGACTGCAAGCCATTATCGGAAAATCGTGGAGCTTCCGACAAGAGGCTCCATTTTCGACCGCAATGGCAGGGAACTGGCACTTAGCAGTGTTGTCGAGACCATTGGAATCACTCCGGCAAATGTGAAATCATTAAAAGATACGAAAATGACCGCCGAGACGATCGCGGCCGGAATCGCGGATGCGCTGGCACTGGATCCGGCGGAAGTCCTTGCAAAAATGCAGGATACGAAAAAAGAATGGGTTCTGCTTAAAAAAAGAGTGGAAAAAGAACAAGTTGACAAACTCAAAGCTTTCCGGACGCAATATCAGATCGGTGGATTCTCGTTCGACCAGGAGGACAAGCGGTATTATCCCATGGGAACCCTTGCGTCGACGGTGATCGGGTTTACCACCACAGAAGGCGTCGGACAGCTGGGACTTGAGTATCAATATAATGACGAAATGACGGGGGAACCCGGCTATACCTATGCGGAGACCGATAATTACGGCCAGGCGGCGGTACTCCCGTATTCCATCCCCATCAGTCTGCAGGCGGAGAACGGGTTGAATGTGATTTCAACCATTGATGTTGAAATTCAAAAAATCATTGAGGAAGAACTGGCAAACAGCATCAAAGTCTATAATGTGGAGGAGGGCGGCGTTGCGATTGTCATGGATCCATACACCGGCAGCGTCCTCGGCATGACAAGCTATCCGGGTTTTGACCTGAATAATCCACTGGCAGCACCTACGGGAGTGGATGCTGCGACATGGGATTCCGCAAGTAAAACAGCTGTCGAATATCTTTCTAAAAACATATGGAGAAACCGCTCCATATCCGATACCTACGAACCCGGATCGACCTTCAAGGCTCTCACCGCCGCCATGGCGATGGAAGAAGGGAAAATGCTGGAAAATGAAATCCTTAATGATGTGCCCATCACCATAGGAGACCGTATCATCAACTGCAGCAAAAAAGGGGGGCACGGACTGGAGACAACCGAACGGGGATTCTGGAATTCCTGCAATCCGATTTTCGTTCAACTGGCAGAGCGTGTCGGCCTTGCTAAATTTTATAATTACGTTCGTGGATTTGGTCTGACCGGCATAACAGGAATCGATCTTCCTGGCGAAGGCGCCGGAATTTTCCATGCCGTTCCGACCGAGGTGGATATGGCCTGCCTGGCATTCGGGGAACAGTCGACCGTCACTCCGCTTGCGATGATTACCGCTTATTGTGCCTTTGCGAATGGCGGATCGCTGATGCGCCCGCAAGTCGTCCGCAGTCTGACCGATTCGGATGGCAATGTGGTAAAGGAGTATACCCCGGAAACCGTTCGACGGATCGTCTCAGAAGAAACCGCCACACGGGTTCGGAATCTTTTAAAAGGGGTGGTCCTGTATGGTACCGGAAGCAACGGATATGTAGAAGGATACAGCGTTGGCGGAAAGACCAGTACATCCACCCGTCTCAACGGGAAGAATGATATCTCGTTCTTATCCATGACTCCGGTGGAGCAGCCGGAGATCTGCATTCTCGTCGTTTTGTTTGCTCCTTCCAAGGAAAATTCAAGATCGAGTGTCGCAGCGCTGGCATCGGCAAAAATGACCAACAAAATTCTGGAATATCTCAGCGTGCCAAGAGAATATACTTCAACAGACATTTCAACAATCAAAAAGCAAAGTCCTATTCCGGATCTCAACAACCTTACTTTTAAAGCGGCACGAGTCGCACTCCAGGCAGTCGGATTCAATATCGACGATCCTTCCGGCGTGATGGGCGATGAGACAAAAATCGCTTTCCAATGGCCTGCAGCAGGCGTTTCCATTCATAAAGGAGGAACCATCGCGGTTTATTCCTCTAAAACGCCGGAACAGCCCATCGCTACGGTTCCGAACATTCAAGGTAAAAATGTGAACGAATGCATGAGAGCAATGACAGAAGCAGGAATTAATATTATAATAGATGGCGATTGTCTTGGAACGGCTGCAAGCCAGGATATCCAACCGGGAGAAAAAGTGGTGCAGAGGAGTCTGATGAAGGTTGTTTTTTCCACAGCCGAAGAGGAAGAGACTCCTACCCCGACCCCCGCTCCTTGAACCTGGAGAAAAAGACAAGGGAGAGATGGAATGAAATTAGCACAATTGCTGGATGGCCTGGATGAAAAAAGAATAATCGGAAATGGCAATCTGGACATTGAAATAGGAAACATTGCCTATGATTCCCGCAAAGTAAGGAAGGGGTCGCTTTTTATCTGCATTGAAGGATTTGTCAGCGATGGCCACGATTACATCCAGCAGGCGATCGCCGGCGGGGCCGCTGCTGTCATGATCCAGAAGGATATAGAATTCACCGGACCTGTATGCATTCGGGTGCCCGATACAAGAATCGGCCTTGCTCGGACAAGCTGCAATTTTTTCGACAATCCATCCCGAAAATTGCATCTTGTCGGAATTACCGGCACAAAAGGAAAAACAACGGCAACTTTTATGATCCGGTCCATTCTGAAAGCATCCGGAAAAGAATCCGGACTGATCGGAACCATCATCAATATGATCGGAGACGAGCCGGTCCACACCTCTAGAACAACTCCGGAATCCTATGAGCTCCAATCCCTTCTTGCCGACTGTGTCCGGGCGGATATCGCCCATTGTGTCATGGAAGTCTCTTCGCAAGGGCTTTCCTTGAACCGTGTCTATGGGTGCGAATACGAAATCGGCGTTTTTACCAATTTATACAATGATCATATCGGATCGGGCGAACATGCGAATATCGAGGAATACTGGCAGGCGAAAGCAGCACTGTTCGACATGTCAAAGAACGCGGTCATCAACATGGATGCGGATTATTCGGAACAGATGATGGAACGCGCCCGGGCAAATAGAAACGCGACACTCTATACGTTTGGATTATCCGAAAATGCCATGATCCGGGCAACTGGCCTGGAAGCCGTTGTGTCTGCCGATAAAATCGGAACCCGGTTTATGATCGCAAGTCCATGGTATAATGGACAGGTCTTCGTTGGAATGCCGGGGGAATTCAATGTCTATAACGCTCTTTGCGCCATTGCCTGTGCGGGGATTCTGGGAATCCCGTTTGAAGCGGTGGTCGAGGGATTGTCCGATATCACAGTAAAGGGGCGCGTACAGGCGGTTAAGACGAACCGGGACTTCCAGGTGATCGTGGATTATGCCCACAATGCCGCAAGCCTCGAAAGCCTGCTGCGGACATTGCGGAAATACGTAGACGGCCGGCTTATCTGCGTATTCGGATGCGGAGGAGACCGGGCAAAGTCAAGACGGTTCGAAATGGGGGAGGTATCCGGGAAGTTTGCAGATTTCACGGTTATCACGTCGGACAACCCCAGGACCGAATCGCCGGAACAGATTCTGAACGATGTCGAGACCGGAGTAAAAAAGACATCCGGCGAGTATATCAAGATTTTGGACCGCACAGCGGCCATCGGATATGCCGTCACTCATGCAAAAACAGGGGATATGGTGATTATCGCGGGAAAAGGCCACGAGGATTATCAGATTTTTGCAGATAGAACCATTCATTTTGATGATGTGGAAGTCGCAACCCAAATTTTGAAGGAAATGTAGATGAGAACAATGCAAAAAATCAGAATCGAGCAGCTTATAAAAATAACAAAAGGATCCCTTTTACATCAGGGAAAAAAGGCTCAATGCATTTGCGCCGTTTCGACGGATACGCGTCAAATCGAACCGGGCTCTCTGTTTATCGCTTTGACCGGCGAGAAATTCGACGGGCATGATTACATCGCGCAAGCAGTCGAAAAAGGTGCCTGCGCGGTTTGTGCCAGTGATGAGACAAAAGTCCCGAAAGGCGACTATACCGCTATCCTGGTGAAGGACACCCTTGAAGCCTACCAGTCCATAGCGGCTTTTATGCGGGAAGACCAGGGATATACCGTTGTCGGAGTGACCGGCAGTGTCGGCAAGACATCGACCCGGGCCATGATCGCAGCGGCGATTTCCTCCGAGACATCGGTGCATCAGACCAAGGCGAATTACAACAATGAGATCGGGCTGCCGAAAACATTGCTCGAAACACCGGAAGACGCCAAGGTATGCATCGTAGAGATGGGGATGCGCGGACTGGGCGAGATCCGGAAATTGACAAAGATTGCAAAGCCCGATATTGCGGTGATTACAAATATCGGATTTTCCCATATCGAACGGCTGGGAAGCCAGGACGAAATTTTAAAGGCGAAAACAGAAATCGTCGAAGGACTGGCAGAAAACGGACTTCTTATTTTCAATGCGAATGATCCCAATCTGCTTCAATATGGGAATCAGGCCGCACCCAGGATCCGTACGGCTGCAGTCATGGTCGGCGAGGAGATTCCGGTTCGTGCGGAATTCACCGTTCGCGGATACGATTTGAAACAAACAGCGGATAGCGTGGCGTTTCAAGTCGAAATCAAATCGTTTCAGGGGATTCCGGTTGTTCTGAACGATGTCGTTCTTCCGGTTCCAGGTGCGCACAACGTTGCCAATGCTCTGATCGGAATTGCTGTCGCCGTCGAACTGGAATTGAATTTACAGAACGTGATAACAGGACTGTCCGACTATCAGGCGGTAGGAAACCGGCAGCGGGTTCTTGTCCGTCAGAATGTCACGATCATCGATGATACATATAATGCAGGTCCGGAATCCATGTGCGCCGCAATCGCGATGCTGTCGGATGTCGCCGGAAACAGACGGAAGATCGCTGTACTTGGCGGAATGCTTGAGCTTGGAGAATACGCTTCGGCGGCTCACGAAAAAATCGGGGAAGCCTGTGTCCGATATAAAATTGACCAGGTGTTTGTCTGCGGACCGGAATCGAAAAGTGTCCGGACGGGGATGGAAAAGGCGCTGCAGGCGGATGAAAAACCACAGGATGAAAAACCGCAGGATTCGAGCATTATTTCACCGCAGATCCACGTTTTTGCGACCCGCGACGAGTTGGCCGGAGCAATCATAAAAGAAGTGAGAAAACATGACGTTCTACTGGTCAAAGGCTCGAGAGCGTTCGAAATGGAAAAAGTCACACAGATCCTGCTGGAACAGCTGCACGATTGACGGACTCTGACAGAGCAGATCCTGCGGATCGTTGAATTTATCAAATGGGAGAAAAAGAATGAACACAATGGAAATACAATTGGATCGGATTATCAAATTGGGGGTCCCCTCCTTTATTCCTGTATTATTACTGACCTTGCTGCTTGGCTTGGTTTTACTGCCTGTATTACGAAAGCTTGCTGTTGGACAGCATGAAAGGGAGGACGGTCCCAAAACGCATCTGGCTAAATCCGGAACACCCACTTTCGGGGGGGTGATGTTTTTGATCCCTTTGCTGATCATGGGAACGATCCTTCCATTTCTTCCGCAATTCCGCTTTCTATTGAATGAGAAAGCAATCGCACCGCTGATTGCTATCGCCTGGTTTACTTTTTTGATAGGAGCCGTAGGATTCATAGATGATTTTATCAAAGTCAGAGTGAAGAAAAGCGGCCTCTCTGCCACTGCGAAATCCCTTCTGCTGATGGTGGTTATTGCCGGATATACAATTTATTACCTTTATTTTTCCGGCGTAACGCCCTACTTCCTGCTTCCGTTCACCGATCTTGCAAACGGAGGGACACCGATCGAAGTCGCTGGAACCGGCAAAATCATCTATGGGCTTTTCCTTGCTTTTGTTCTTTATGTGACAAGCAATTCAGTAAATATAACAGACGGAGTCGATGGCCTTGCAGCCAGTGTCACCGCGATGGTCGCGTTGACCCTCGGCATCATGGGCGCGTCATTGAACACATTTTATTCCCAAACGGCATCTTTGTATTCTTTCGCAGTGGCAGCGGGCTGCATCGGGTTTTTCTTGTACAACCGGCATCCTGCGAAGCTTTTCATGGGCGATACCGGATCCCAGGCACTGGGAGCGGCTGTCGCGGCGGCATCGATCTTGATGGGGATTCCCTGGATATTGGTTCCCATCGGGATTGTTTATGTGATGGAATCGCTATCCGTACTGATCCAGGTGTCTTATTTCAAGCGCACAAAGAAAAGAGTGTTCCGGATGGCTCCGCTCCATCATCATTTCGAACTGGGCGGATGGAGCGAATGGAAAGTCATCGGTGTCTTCTGTCTGATCACCCTGGCCGGCTGCCTGATCGGGCTGCTTCTTGTACTATAAAGGATTAACCGGAGTGCATATCGGGCACGCCAGTCAACAGGAGCTGAAATCGTGAAAAAAAATGATCTGAACATCCGCGTCCGGGAAAAAATTGAAAAAGAGCATTATCTGGATGAGAATGGAAACCCAATTAAATATTCAAGAATCAAACGGATGGACGGAGGTCTGATCATTGTCCTTTTCCTGATGATCTGCTTTGGAATGGTCATGCTGTTCAGTGCGAGCATGACCGAAGGGTTCGCATCAAAAGGAAGTCCGCTCTATTTTGTACAAAATCAGGGGTCGTCCACCCTGATTGGCATTCTGATCGCCCTGTTCATCGCGATATTTATTCCCATTCGGAAATTCGATAATATCATGCTGGTTATCCTTCTATATCTTGCAACCACGATCCTGCTGGCGGCTATTTTTATTCCGCGCAATCCGGTTTTATGCGGAGTTGCTTTAAACGGAGCAAAAAGATGGGTACGCGTTCTGGGGTTCCAATTCCAACCGTCCGAGATGGCAAAGATTGCGCTTGTTTTTTGTTTTGCCGGGTATACTTCATGGGTGAAGCGGCAACGAGCGGCAGGAAAACTGCTCAGCCGGAGAAAAGGGATGCAGATCTGGCATGACGGGTTCTTCGATATCATCATCCCGGCTATAGCGATCGGCGTCTGGGTGATTCTCATTCTGATGCAGCCGCATGTCTCCTGTCTGGCCATTCTGGCTATTCTGGTTGTGTTTTTATTCATCAGTGCGAAAATACCCGCCAGGTCATGGGTGACCGGATGCATGATGCTTCTTGCGATAGCCGTTGTCCTGATCCTGGTTCTTATGGCGATTTATCCGGTGCTTCCTGAAAAAATACAGCATTATGTTGATTTTAAGTATGTTTTAAAACGCCTTAATATTTTCAGCGGTTCGGCAGATGCCAGCAAAGATGATCTGTACCAGACAACCCAGTCGCTCAATGCAATCGGATCCGGCGGCATATTCGGCGTCGGATTCGGAAACAGCATCCAGAAGTGGGGATACCTTCCGATGCAGTACAACGACTACATTTTTTCCATTATTGCGGAAGAATTGGGCTTGATTGGTGCAACATCGGTTTTGCTGCTTTTTATCCTTTTCATGATACTTGGTGTGCGGGTCGCAAGCAAGGCCGCGACAATCCATGGATGCCTCATTTCCTTTGGCTATTCGATTCTCATCGCTGTCCAGGCTTTTCTGAACATCGGCGTTGCAACCATGGCAATCCCTCCGACCGGGATCACCCTGCCGTTTTTCAGTTACGGAGGCACTTCGAGTCTGTTCTTTTTTATTGGAATCGGCCTCCTGCTAAGTGTGTCAAAGTCCGGTATCCGGATGAAAAGAGATCCGGCGGCGTCTCGGACGCTCAACCGATAACAACGGGACTTCAGCAGTATCCGAACAGGGAATACCATGTGAACACAAGGATCAGCAAAGACAGACAAAGGGAAGTGAAAAACCCGATATTGACAAAAAGGCTATAATAAAATTAGAATAATCAAGATAGAAAAACAAGATCAAGCTGCATGGAGACCGCGCAGGAACAAATATAGAAACAGCAGAAGAAAGTAGCAGTAATACAGAAGAAAAACAACCATGCAGAAGAAAAACAAATATGCAGAAGAAAAACAAATATGCAGAAGAAAAACAATCATGCAGAAGAAAATATAGTAATGTAAAAAACAGGGAACAGCCAAATGGAGAAAAGGAGCATCTTTGGAAGTAAAAACGTATATTATCGCGGCAGGCGGCACTAGCGGACATATCAACCCCGCAATCGCCATTGCCGATGAAATAAAGAAACAGGAGCCCGGCGCGCATATCGTTTTTTGCGGTACGGCGAGAGGTATGGAAAATACCATTGTTCCAAACCACCATTATGAATTGGTGCACATTGACGCAATGGGATTTCCCACCAAGCCATCCAGGAAGCTTTTTCAGGCACTGGCGGCATTTTTCAAAGGCCGCAGGCAGAGCCGGGATCTTTTGCGAAAAGTAAAACCGGATGTGGTCATCGGGACTGGAGGATATGTCTGCGGCCCCATGGTTTCGATGGCGAACAGCATGGGAATCCCCACGCTTCTGCATGAGCAGAATGCTTTTCCGGGGAAAGCAAACCGGTTTCTGGCGAAACGCGCGACCGTGGTCTGCATCAGTTTCCCCAACACCCAGTCCGCTTTTTCAAAAGCTAAAAAAGTCGTTCTGACCGGCAATCCGGTGAGGGAAGTGTTTTTTAACCTGACAAAGGAAAACGCGCGGAAGGAACTGGGGATCGGACCCGGTGAGAAAATCCTGTTTGCAACGGGAGGCAGCCTGGGGGCAAGGACAATCAATCAGACGATTGTGAATTTGGTAAAAAACCATCCGGACCCGGGGTTTCGTATCATTCTGGCATGCGGCAGACTTGCCTATCCCGACCTGGCCGAAGAGACCCGGAAATACGCTCCGGATCTTGATTTGAAAGAGTATCTGTTCGATCAGCACCTTTATGTCGCAAGCGCGGACGTTGTCCTGTGCCGAGCCGGCGCGCTGACCTGCAGCGAAATCGCAGTGACAGGAAAAGCATCCATCATGGTCCCCTATCCATATGCAGCGGGCGACCACCAGACGTTCAATGCGAAAACATTTTCGGATATCGGCGCAAGTGTCCTGATTGCGGATCAGGAATTGAATGATTCGCTGCTTTATGAACAAATGACGTCTCTGCTTGCCGATCCGGATCGAATCGCCAGAATGGAGCGGCTTGCAAAAACGCTGGCCATGCCGGATGCCACTTCGTTGATATATACAGAGATAAAAACGATAGCCCGGATGAAGAAGCCATTATGACAAAACACCGTTTGACACGACAGGAGCGGAAAGCAAACCGGACCGGGACCATGGTGTTTTTCGGCATTGCCGCTCTCGTCCTTTTACTGATTTTCGTCCTCCCGCAATTTTATGTTTCAACAATCAAAATCACCGGCCAGCGGATTGTCACCCAGGAGCAGATACTCACCATCGGAAAACTGAAAGAGGGAAGCCATCTTTTCCAGGGCGTGAGCGGAGCATGGAAGGATCTGTTTCAATTGCGGCATAAAAATGCCGAGGAATTGCTGACGGCGAATCTGCCTTATATTAAAAGAATCGAAATCAAATCGGTCTTCCCATCCATCCTTTCCGTGGTACTTGAAGAACGGGTGGAAGTAGCGTATATTGCAATCAGTGACGGGTGTGTTATTATTGATTCAGAGGGAGTCGCCCTAGAGGTGTTAAGCAATACGGATTCTCGCGGAATCCCGGTGATTGAGGGAATCACGGCGAATAAAGTGCAGCTGGGGCAGAAAACCGCGGTCGATCTTCAAAGTTCGCTTTCCGAAGCGATTGTTCTGTTGAACGACATCATCAATGCGGACAAAGACACCCGTGTCAATGTGAAACTGCTGCCAACCATCAAGACAATCCGGCCAATGCAGGATGAAATTCTGTTTTTAACCATTCATCTGCCGAAAACCGGAGAGGAGCTCATCGTGAAAGTGAAGAATTCAAGTGTCAATATTGACAATATGATTTGGCTGCGGTTTGCATTGGAACAAGGAAAATTGGAAGGCAAAGGGAAAGGGATATTGGATCTGTCCTCTTCCCAGAAGGTGTTTCAACCGGAAGGCCAGGCGGGATAGCAATATATACAATAGGAGGTACTATGTTAGCATTATTAGGGTTGATTATCGGGTTGGTTATCGGACTGTTTTTAAATGTCGATATTCCACAAGCGTATTCCATCTATGTCGGAGTCGGGATACTGGCTTGCTTTGACTCTATTATCGGGGCATTGGCGGCAAACATGCAAGGGAAATTCAATATCAAGCTTTTTATTTCGGGCCTTCTTGGCAATGCGATCATCGCGGTCGCGCTGGCGGCGCTTGGAGATCAATTGGGACTGCAGCTTTATCTTGCAGCGGTTTTTGCCTTTGGCAACCGGATTTTCATTAATTTCTCCATTATCAGAAGGCTCTGGCTGCATAAATTGGAGAGTGTGAAAAAGGAAAAAAGCAAGAAAGACCAACCTGGAATCGATAATTGAAGTTTTAAAACAGAAAATAGATCGAATTACTAGATGTTGTAATCGAATTGTAAAAAAAACACAATACTTTGTTGTATCGTTTTTAAAAGTAGTGTAAAATAGGAGTAAGTATATTTATTAAGAAAAGCAGACGAGTTTCGTTAATTTTTACAAAATTCAATCACGAGCCAATCCGTATTCATTGCATGAAAAGTTGAATTTTGGCGTCATAGATTCGATTAAAGGAGGGAAATCACTTGGCTGAGTATAATTTGACAGGGTTTGGAATGGACAACGAGAATTTCGCCACAATAAAGGTCATCGGAATCGGCGGAGGCGGATGCAATGCCGTCAACCGCATGATCGACGGTGCTGTTAAAGGGATCGAATTCATTACAATAAATACAGACAATCAATCGCTGCAGAGAACGAAGGCGACAAACCGGCTGCAGATCGGTGAAAAAATAACCCGCGGACTTGGTGCGGGAGCGAATCCTGAAATCGGAGAGAAAGCCGCGTCGGAGTCGAAAGACGAGATCGCACAGCTTATCCGTGGAACGGACATGCTCTTTATCACGGCGGGGATGGGCGGCGGAACCGGCACGGGGGGCGCTCCGGTCATTTCCCAGATCGCAAAGGAACTCGGAATCCTGACGGTTGGCGTGGTGACACGGCCTTTCCGGTTCGAAGGATCAAAAAGAATGATGAATGCCGAAATGGGTATCCGCGAGATGGAAAAATTCGTGGATTCCCTGATTGTAGTACCGAATGACAAACTGCTTGAAGTGGCGGGAGACGATACGACGCTGGATGAGGCTTTTTATATGGCGGATCAGGTCCTCTCTTATGGGGTGTCTGGCATTTCGGACCTGGTTGCAATTCCTGGATTGATCAATCTGGACCTGGCGGACGTCAGGAGGATCATGACTTGCGCCGGAGTATGCCATATGGGGATCGGAAGAGCATCCGGAGAAGGCCGCGCATCGGTCGCGATCCGGCAGGCGATCAACAGTCCTCTTCTGGACACCACGATTGATGGCGCGCGGGGCGTGATTATCAATTTCACCGGTGGAAAAGACATGAAGCTGAGAGAAGTCGATGAAGCCGCCTCGGTGGTCCGCGACGCAGTTTCTCCGGATGCGGATATTATTTTCGGCGCCGTGATCGATCCGGAGCTTGTGGATGAGATTGTCATCACGGTAATTGCCAGCGGATTTGACCGGGAGAACGTTCCGACAGGATACCGGAACTCCACAGGGAACAGAACACAGCCCGAGAAACCCAGAACTGAAGAAGTGAAAACACCGAAACAATCCGCGTTTAAACCGGATATTCCGGATTTTCTCTTTTCCGTAGCCGAAGAAGAAGAAAAAGAAAAGGAAAAGAGAGAAGTGGAACCTTCTGCTGACAAGCCCGATAACGATTTCGGTTTTTTGACCATCGGAGAGTCCGATGAACCGGAGCGTATCGTGAATGAATCGGACGAGAAAGAAACGAAGTCCGTGGAATCCTTCCGCAATACCTCCACGGCGGAATCCTTTAGAAATAATTCTTCAACAAGAGTCGAATACCAGGATATGAACAATAAATATCCGGCCGCTGCCCCAATCCGCCCGGAACAATCTCATCCTCAAGACCAATCAAAGAAAATACCGCCAGAAAAAAAGAACCGTATTTTACCTTGGTTTTTACAAGAAAACGACAAATAGGAGAGGAAATCGAGCATGAGATGTCCATTTTGCGGCCATGACGAGGATAAGGTCATTGATTCAAGACCTTCTGACGAGGGCTCGGCGATACGTCGTCGCCGAGAGTGTATTTCATGCAACGCCCGTTTTACCACATACGAAAAAGTTGAAAATCTGCCGTTGGTTGTTATTAAAAAAGATGGCACCCGTCAACCTTTCGACCGCGATAAATTAATATCTGGAATTATGAAGGCATGTGAGAAAAGACCCATTACAACTGCACAAATCGAAAACTTGGTTAACTCCATTGAAACCCAGTCCCAGAATTCACTTAAAAGGGAGATCATGTCGCAGGAAATAGGCGAAATGGTTATGGAAAGACTGAAATTGATCGATGAAGTTGCCTATGTTCGTTTTGCATCAGTATACCGTCAATTTAAAGATGTCAATTCCTTTCTTGAGGAGCTGAATGAAATGCTCAACAGAAAAGGGTAGAAGGAGCCGTTGAAAGGAGGATGCGATGAAACGAGTATTAGTGGTGGACGACGACCCTAACATATGTGATTTAATCCGCATTTATTTCGACAAGGAAGAGTTTTCTATTTTTAGCTGCCTTGATGGAGAAAAAGCACTCGATAATTTCAATCAGATAAAACCGGATATCGTGATATTGGAAGTCATGCTTCCCGGAAGAGATGGACTTGATATCTGCCGGGAAATACGCAAGATCAGCGATACTCCGATTATTATGGTTTCGACAAGAGGAGACACCCTTGATATTGTGATCGGGCTGGAGTTAGGCGCTGACGACTATCTTCAGAAACCGTTCGAACCGAAGGAACTGCTGGCACGAGTCAAAGCGGTTATCCGAAGATGTGAGAACTGCATCGAAAAAGCGATTGGAAGCAATGAATTTGCGACAAAGAACGAAACCATCGAGTTTCAAGGACTTCGTGTCGACAAGGCTCGCTATGTCGTATATGCGGATGATGTCCGGATCGAAATGCCGCCCAAAGAACTGGAATTGCTGTTTTTTCTGGCAGCGCATCCAAACCGGGTTTTTACAAGGGAACAATTAGTGGGGAATGTCTGGGGATATGATTTTTATGGAGAGTCCCGCACGGTGGATGTCCATGTGAAACGGATACGGGAGAAACTCGATTTGATCAGCAAAAAATATGATTGGAAAATAAAAACAGTTTGGGGTGTTGGTTATAAATTCGAAATCGCATGATCATGAATTGTTAAGCAAACAGCGTGACACAATCGATTTATCCAAGCCCGTCAATAAAAAGCGGCAGGCGGAACAAGTGGTTCTCGTTCTTGCAGAAGGTTATCCCCTGGCAGATTGCACACTGGATTACCGGGAACCATGGAAGCTTCTGATATCCGGCATTCTTGCCGCCCAATGCACGGATGCGCGAGTGAATGTCGTGTGCAAGAGTATGTTTGAAGTGCTTCCGACGATGCAAAGCATCGCGGATGCGGACCTTTCAATACTGGAGGAGCAGATTCGCAGCTGCGGATTTTATCATGTGAAAGCCAGATCGATCAAAAGCAGCATGCAAAGACTTTTATCGGAATATCACGGAGAAGTTCCATCCACATTGGAGGAGCTTGTCACGCTGCCCGGTGTGGGACGCAAAATCGCCAATCTGATTCTGGGAGACAGTTTCGGGAAACAGGCCATCGTCGTGGACACCCATTGCGCCAGGATATCCAAACACCTCGGGCTTACAGATTCGGTCCATCCGGTCAAGATTGAACAGGATTTGATGAAGTGCATTCCAAAAAACGAGTGGACGAATTACGGGCACCGGATGGTTGCACACGGAAGGGTGGTATGCATCGCAAGAAACCCCCGATGCAGCCAATGCACGCTGCGGCGTATATGCAAAAAGGGGATGGAGAGCGTTGAGTGAACAGGGGCTTCTTTTACATGAACTGCCTGGGATTGCAAAAAAACGAAAAGACCTTCTCGCCAAACTTGGCATTGACACCGTCGAAGATCTGATTTCATTTTTTCCGAGAAGCTATGAGGACTGGACCGCGCCAAAATCCATTCTTGATCTGACAGACGGCCAGGTCGAGACTTTTATCGCCTTTGTCGCGCAAAAGCCGAGTCTCCGGCGAAAAGGGCGGATGAGCATTTTAAAAACGGTTCTTCGGGATGCTTCCAACGCGGCGATTTCATCTACCTGGTTCAATCAGCCCTATCTGGAAGACAAGATCGTGAAAGACCGTGAATATCTCTTCCGCGGTAAAATAAAACGCAACGGGATTTCTTTCGAAATCGTCAATCCAACATTTGAACCGTATTCAGAAGACCATACAGGCCAGATCAAGCCGGTCTATCCTTTGACAAGCGGGCTGTCCCAAGGTGTCCTGCGCCAGTTGATCCTGGAGGCCTTTTCAAAGATCCGTACAAAATTGGAAGAACCTTTCTCCGACGAGATCCGCCGAACCTATCATTTGTCCGCGGTGGAATTCGCCTATGAGAAAATACACAATCCCAAGGACCGGGAAGAATTTGAAATCGCAAGACGCCGCCTTGTCTTTGAAGAACTGTTTCTGATCCAGGCAGGACTCCGACTGGTCAAATCCACGCTGCTTCATAAAACAAAAGCAATACCGCTGGTAGACAAAGAGAATAAGCTGGAGAAATTCTATCGTCAGCTTCCTTTTACCCTGACCTTATCCCAGCAGCAGGTTGTCCAGGAGATTTTACTGGATATTGCGAAAGAAATTCCGATGAACCGACTGATCCAGGGGGATGTCGGATCGGGCAAGACCGTTATTTCCGCAGCAGGAATCGCTGTTTGTGTCATGAACGGGGCGCAGGCGACCCTGATGGCTCCGACTGCGGTTTTGGCAAACCAGCATTTTACAACAATGAAAAATTTCTTTCAAGGAATGGATGTCAACATTGAACTGCTGACCGGCGCAGTTACCGGGAAAAAGAAAAAAGAGCTTCTGGAACGATTAAAAAATGGAGAAATCGATCTTTTAATCGGAACCCATTCCATCCTGGAAGATCCGGTCCAATTCAAAAATCTTGCATTGGCTGTCACCGATGAACAGCATCGGTTCGGGGTGAAACAGAGACGAATTCTGAGTCAGAGCAATGAAATCGCGCCCCATGTCCTTGTTATGTCCGCAACCCCGATTCCAAGAACCCTGGGACTGATTCTATACGGCGATCTTGACATCTCCATGGTAAAAGGCCTGCCGTACGGCCGGAAGCCGATCGAAACTTATACTGCGGCAACGAAGGATGATCCCAGGATCTACGACCTGCTGGACCGGCAGATGAAAGAAGGAAGACAGATCTATATAGTTTGCCCGATGATCGAATCAACCCTGGAATCGGATCTGACTTCAGTGAAAGAACTTTATAAATCCATCGCGGAAGGGATTTTTCCACAATGGAATGCCGGATTGCTTCATGGTGCGCTTCCTGCGAAGACGAAACGGAGCGTCATGGAGGATTTCATGGCAGGAAAAATCCAGATTTTAGTGAGTACAACGGTAATCGAAGTGGGGGTTGACAATCCCAATGCCTCCATCATGCTGATCCAGAATGCGGAACGTTTCGGGCTTGCCCAGCTCCATCAGCTCCGGGGCCGGATTGGACGCGGTCCGTACCGGTCGATCTGCATATTGAAAAGCGATTCGGACAAGGATGCCGTAAAAGACCGCCTCCGCATCATCTGCAAGAGTACGGACGGATTCGAGATTGCCGAGAAAGACCTGCAATTAAGAGGAATCGGCGATTTTTTCGGGACAAGGCAGCATGGAATTCCCGAAATGAAAATCGCAAATCTATATCAGGATACCGATATCCTGAAAGAGACACAGCAGGCATTGAATCTTTTATTTAAAAAGGATCCGCTGCTCGAGCTTCCCGGAAACCGATCATTGATTCCTTCTATCAAACATCGGTTCGGGGATCTTTTTGATCATGTCGGGATTTAAAACACTTCCTGTTGTGGTATAATCCTATACGTTGGATGAACTGCAACAAACAGGGATAGGAGAATCAGGAATGCCAAGAGTAGTCAGTGGAAAAGCAGGAGGAACAAATTTGGCCTCTCTCAAGGGCCTCAAAACCAGACCTACTGCCGATAAAGTGAAAGAAGCGATTTTCAGCTCGATTGCCAACCAGATTTATGGCGCGCGATTCTTAGACATCTTTGCCGGAACAGGACAGATTGGAATCGAAGCATTGAGCCGTGGCGCAAGTCATGCGGTGTTCCTTGACCATGGAAAGGACTGTGTCTCGTGCATCACCGGAAACTTGAAGAAGACCCGTCTGGAGGACAAGGCGACGGTCATCATGGCAGAAGCAAAAGCCGGTATTCTTCGATTAAAGGGAGAAGCTTCGTTTGATATCGTCTATATGGATCCCCCCTACGACGAGGCGATTTCCTCCTTCCGGACGATCGGAAGTCTTCTCTTACAGCAGCAAAGCCTCTCCCCGGATGCGATTGTCCTGCTGGAGCACCGCGCGACAGATGTCCCCGATGCATTTGTAATGAATTTGAAACTTAAAAGAAGTTGCAAGTATGGTACTATCATGATATCATTTTACGAAAGAATGTCGCTATAGGCCATAAAGCATGAAAGGATACAACTGCATTGAACGTTTTTATATATCCAGGCACCTTTGATCCTTTTACAAACGGGCATGTGGATATCGCACGCAGGGCGAGCCTGATTTGTGACAAATTATACGTCGCCATCCTGACGAACAGTACGAAACATGTGGCATTCACTGTCGAAGAACGGCTTGAGATGGCAAGGATCTCGCTGGCCGGATTGGATGATATCACCATTGAATCATTCGACGGACTTTTAGTTGATTATTTTAAAATAAAGAAAGCCAGCGCGGTTGTAAGGGGGCTTCGAAGTGAGTCGGACTTCCGTTACGAAGCCGAGCTTTGTGCGGCGAACAAGCTGCTATATCCAAAATATGAAGCGGTTTTACTGCCCTGCAGAATGGATCTCGCTTTTACAAGTTCTACCATTGTCAAAGAAGTTGCACGGTATGGCGGGGATGTTTCCGGGATGGTATCCAGAGATACCGCTCAATTCATACGCAATAAATTGAAACGGGCGGACTGATCCGGCCATCTTGCCCAAAGGGGAAGGGAATATGAACAACAAAGCCA
>CAZJXH010000015.1:0-25523 GCA_964549475.1 uncultured Oscillospiraceae bacterium | reverse complement strand
CTATCCCCGGCTCCCACCCCTTTTTGTCAGGTCTGGTTTATCGACGTTCGCTTATTCTCGGTGATCAGTTCCGCACGGCTTTCGCCTCTCGGAAAAGCCAGTAGGTCCCGGATTCAAGTGCTCATAACTCCCAGTATATCATCCACTTGCGGCTTATTTGTGTCAAAAAGCGAAAAATAATCCAGCAGCAGGTCCGATCTTGACACCAGCGGCAACGCCGGCATCTTCCCCAGTATTTCTTCTCTTTGCTGTGAAAACAGCTCGCTCTCAAATAAATGAAGGGCGACTCCGGGGACTCCGTCCGAAAACTTCGCAAAGAACCGATATGGTTTGCCGCTATCCTTGGCCGCACCGTCGCGCGCTGCCCTGTCGCGGGTTTCCAGAATCTGTTCGATCTGCGCGGTTGTATTCCGCTGAAAAGGAACATGGATGACTCTTGATAGAATCGTCGGCAGTAAATTCTGGGATGCCGATACAGCAAGAAGGATCACAGCGTATTCAGGGGGTTCCTCCAATGTCTTGAGAAGCGTGTTCTGTCCTTGTTCGTTGATATCGTCCGCATCGATAAAATAGACTTTGCGGCCTGATATCTGCGGCAGCATGGTGATGTCTCCGCAAACCAGCTTTCGGATCACATCGGTCTTAATCGTTTTCTCTTTTTCTTTCAGTAAAAGCTCTTTATAATCCGGATGCGATCCTTGCATAAAGTAATGGCAGCTGGGACAGTGTCCGCATCCACCGTTTCTATCCGGCTTTTCGCAAAGCAGGGCTTGTGCGAATTCCCGCGCAAACGATTTCTTCCCGATGCCGTCCGGACCGATAAATACAAAAGAGTGCCCCGGAAGTTCCTTGAGAGCCCTGCCGAGGCGTTCTTTTAACTCATCCTGACCAAGTAAAGAATCAAATCCGGACATTACATTTTTTCGAAGTGTTCAACATTTAGAACAAACACTGTGGCTCCTCCGACAATGACTTCGACCGGATACGGGATATAGGCTCCGCCAATCGCGGCGGGAGTGATGTTGGTGTTGATCGCCGCTTTGCGGCTGCTGGAAAATTTGCGGATAATATCAAGGACTTCATCAAGCTTTTCGTCTTCCACAACAATCATCAGTGTCGTGTTTCCGGAACGAAGGAATCCGCCCGTTGAATTCAATTTCGTGACACGATATCCGCTCTTGTTCAGTTCCGCCATCAGCCTTGGATTGTCCTCGTCATTTACAATTGCATATATTAGTTTCATTCGATCTTACCTCCCTGAATATTCTATATATTTCACGCGAAAGATCTTCAATACTCATTTCTGCGTTTAATACCTTGATTCTCTGTGGTTCTTCTTCGGCAATCCGGAGATAGCCTTCCCTTGTCCGGCTCATAAATCCAAAGCTCTCCTCATCCAGACGGTCTTTGGCCTGGGGTCTTCCGGTCAGTCTCGATTCCGCAATGCCGGGATCAATGTCAAATAAAAAAGTCAGATCCGGCCTTGTCGCACCGACCGCGTAGGTATTCAGCCCATCCACGATCTTCTGTCCGATCCGTCTCCCATAGCCCTGATAGGCAACGGAAGAATCAATATGCCGGTCGCACAGAACAATCTTGCCTTCTGAAATAGCAGGCTCAATCAGTTCTCTGACAATCTGCGCTCTGGCAGCCATGAATAAAAGCAGTTCGGTCTCGCTGCACATCTTCGTATTCTTGTTATCGAGCAGGATCTGACGGATTCCTTCACTGATCGATGTTCCTCCTGGTTCCCGGAGCAGCAGGACATCGAAGCCGTCTGACACAAGTTTTTGATGAAAAAGAGTAATCTGCGTGGATTTTCCGCATCCATCGATTCCTTCAAACGTTATAAAAAATCCGCCCATCCATTTTTGCTCCCTTATGCTCATCCGCTCTTGATTCAATTATACAATAAAACTATAAAAATTAGTATAGTTAAATTTTTTTTATGTAAATATAATTTAGACGCATTTCTTTTCGATAGCGGCTGCCCTGCAATATCGAACATTTGTTTGACTTATTGGATATTTTTTACTATAATAAAGATAAATACGGTTATTGTTGTTTTTTACAAATCCTGAGAACGCACCGAACCAGTTGGCAGATGGATGGATCGAACAAATTGTACGGAAGGGAGGAACCGGCTTGACCATTGAAGAGAAGCTTGTCATATTGGGCGAGGCCGCACGTTACGATGTTTCCTGTTCTTCGAGCGGATCCGCCCGTCTTTCCCGCCAGTCTTCTTCAAGCAGCCGGCAAGGGAGCGATGCCCTTATCGGCAATACCGCAACCGGCGGGATTTGCCACTCCTGGACGGATGACGGCCGCTGCGTCTCGCTGCTGAAAGTCCTTCTGACCAATCACTGTGAATACAATTGTTCCTATTGTCTGAATCGTCGTGACAATGACCATCCGCGAGCCGCCTTCACGCCCAGGGAGCTTGCCACCCTGACCATCGAGTTTTATAAGCGGAACTATATCGAAGGACTTTTCTTAAGCTCCGGTGTTGTCAAGAGTCCGGATCACACCATGCAATTGCTGATTGAAACCATTTTTATTTTACGAAACGAATTTTTGTTTGGCGGATACATCCACGTCAAGACCATCCCCGGCGCCTCCCAGGAATCGGTTTACCAGCTGGGATGCATGGTGGACCGGATGAGCGTCAATGTGGAGTTCTGCTCCTCCCAGGCGCTCGCGCTGCTGGCTCCGGAGAAGAAGCCAGGAGACATTGTGACGCCGATGGCTTTTATCCGGGATAAGAAGAACGAACTGTTTGGCGATAAGAAATATCCTGTCCGATCGTCGGATTTTGTTCCCGCCGGCCAGAGCACCCAGATGATCATCGGCGCGGTCCGGGAACGGGATTATCACATTCTGTCCTTGTCCCAGACACTTTATCAGGAATATAATATGAAACGGGTCTATTATTCCGCCTACATTCCTGTCAACACCCATCCGAACCTGCCGGCAGTCACCAGCGCGCCGCCTTTGCTCCGGGAGCATCGCCTATATCAGGCGGACTGGCTTTTGCGCTTTTATCATTTCGACGCGCACGAACTGGTCACAACCGACCATCCGGACCTGGATCTGGAGATGGATCCGAAGTGCGGCTGGGCGATGAGGCATCTGGATATCTTTCCTGTGGAGATCAACCGCGCAGAGTACGAGATTCTGCTTCGCGTACCAGGGATCGGAGTGCTTTCAGCGAAACGGGTCCTGGCGGCAAGAAGGACAAAGAAGCTGTCTCTCGAAGACGCAAAGAAGCTTGGCATTGTGATGAAACGAGCGGTTTTCTTCATCACATGCGATGGGAAATACGGAGCGCCGCTTTCCCTTGACGCAGACGGTCTCCGCGGCGCAATGGCGGATAAGCGGGGAAAGCGCATGATCTCCCCCTTTCAGATGAGACTGGAGGACCTTGATGTTTTACGTGTATGACGGTTCGTTCGAAGGTTTCCTGTCTGCGCTTACTGTTGTCATGCGTCACCATACGGATGTTTCGGACAGCAGTCGGCCTTTTTATGGCATTATTCGCGAAAAGGACGAACCCATCCTCCTTCATTGCCAAGTAGTTTCCATTATTCCGAATATCATTCCGGATTTCGGGCATTACATCCAGAACCACTTTGGTGAACCGATGGTAAAGACCATCTATCACGCGTTTCTTTCCGAGGCAGAAGGAATCGAAAACGCCATCACGGAGTATATTTTTCTTGCACGAAAGCAGCGGCGGGATCCGATTGACGAGCTCTATCTGGATTGTGTCAAGAAAGTCGCGCGTGCGGCGAAAACGGTCATCGGTGAGGCACACCGCTACCTCGGGTTGCTGCGGTTCCGCAAGCTTAAGGCTCCCCGTGATTCAGTCTCTTCCCCTGTACGGGTCGCGCCGGACCGCTTCAATGATTCAGAAGAATCCGGTTCATTTTCCGGAGAAAATCCACTGATGGCCCTTCTAGAAAGCGCCTCGGCCTTGGAAGGAACTTTTACCGCTCCGGAGATTTTCATCGCGCAATGCGAGCCCGTGACCTGTTCGCTGCCGCTTATCGCCGAACATTTCGTTGAACGGCTTCCCAATCAGCTTTTTATCATTTTCGACCAGCGCAGAAAGCTCTGCGTCATCCATCTGCAAGGCGGTCAATGGACCATCGAGCCTTATGACCCCCTGCTGGACGACTCTGCGTATTTTGACACCTCATTCGAGAATTTGTGGCAGCTGTATTTCAAAGCGCTTGCCATTCCGGAGCGGATCAATCCCCTGCTGCAGCGAAGCAACATGCCGAAACGCTACTGGAAATACCTGGTCGAGCATCCGGGGAAGTAGTTCATTATTTTTTCTTTCCTCATTTACCTATCCTCCTATTCCCTTATTCCCCGCCATTCGCTACATTACTATATGCGACTCCTCTGCTTCCTCATTAATGGGTTTTTTGGCATACAGCAGTCTGCCGTTTCCAAATAGGAAATAGCTGCCTGCGCCACCCAGTCCAAATGCAAACAAGACCATGATGATGACAAGATAGATTGGAACGCCATTGCTTGCAGCGGCCGATTCTGCTGCGGTCTCCGCTACATCCTTTACAGTCAGCCCGTCTTTTTTCAATGATAAATCAATCGTCGTATTGCCTTTTGCAACAATCTCATTCCCCTTGACCGATGTTACCTCTCCTTTGGTAATCACAATCGGCAATTTGGCAAGTTCTGTGCCGTCTTTTTCTTTAATAAATAATGTATGAGCGCCCTCTGTTACATTTTTGAATTGATAAAACCCTTTTGCATCCGTTGTGGTGATTTGAGGATCCGAATGGAGCTCCACGGTTTTGCCTGCCAGAGGGTTGCCCAGATCATCCGTCAGAATTCCGGATATGGTTATCTGAAATCCAGCCGTTGCAGAAGAAGAAGCCGCTTCCGATGAAGATCCGCTGGTTGATGGCATGCGGTTGACTTTTATAGTATAGACTTTCTCGGTCCCATCCTCCGACTTTCCGGTTATTGTAAATAAATTCTCCCCCAATTCCAGTTTTATCTCTGCACACACAGCACCCTGCGCTTTCGCATCCTCCATTTCTCCCGTTGCATTGAAGCTTGTGATCTCATAAGGAAGATAAATCACATAGGTTGTCCCATCAGGAGTGAATGCCGGAGATAATATTCCATTATTGGGTGTTAACGATTTTAAATTGGCATTGCCGCTGGCTTTGTAATTCGGATCTTTCTCCCGTACAACTTCAATAACATATGTTTTCTTGGCACCGCTTTGTGCCGAAACTGTGACAGCAACTTCTGTGGTTCCACCCGCTGCAAGGGCCGGGCTGTTGATTGTCACCCTGGAGGTGGCATCCTCGGCGGTGGCCGTGACATTCAATTTCTCTACACGGAATGGAACGGTAACGCTGTACTGATAGACACTTTTCGAAAAAGCCGGAGAAAGCGTTCCATTATCTATTGTCAATCCGCTTAGAAAGGTGTTTCGGGAAAGAGGGGCGGGGATTGTCATTGTCTCGGGGGTTGTCGATGCCTGCATTGCTGCTGCATCCGAGTCCCCTATCGCGGTGATTTGTGTGCCGACCGAGACGGTGTCTCCGACATTCCCGCCAATAACGGTGAATTTAATCTTGAAAGCACCGCCGCTTGTGATTCCTGAAAGTCCGCCATCCGCATCGACATACAAAATCTGTGTGCTTCCGCTCCTGTCTATCGCAGTAAAATCATCATCGGCTATTATTGCAGGAGAGACTCTCGAGGCGCTTACGAATTTCAACTGAGCGGCATTATAGGTTACATTGATATCAAAAGTCCCTACCATCGAGCCGTTGAAATTGCCTGTGACCGTGATCGTATCCCCGATCCGGATCGTTGAACCGGAAGAGGCAAGGGAAATGGTGGTGCTTCCTGCTGCAAGAACCGGCAAAATCAGAACTGAGCCAAGAATGAAGAATACCATTACGAATGAAACAAGTTTTTTCATGAATTTGTTACTCCTATCTTATTTGTATTTGAGCAGACAGATCCGTCATTTCTCTTATAATTGTACTTGTCCAAGAAGATATTTTTTGATTTTGAGCAAATCCAGCGCATCTATTTTTCCGTCGCCGGTCACATCTGCGGCCAGCGCATTGTCCCCTGCGATAATAAGCTGTCCGAGCAAATGTTTTTTAACCTTCAGCAAATCCAGCGCATCTACTTTGCCATCTCCTGTCACATCACCTTTTATCACGGTCCACTTGGCATAGAGTGTGATATCTGCTGGAACCGTGTCGATTGAAAAATTCCAGGCATTGACACACCCTGCTTCCTTATACCAGCCTCCAAAAATATGCCCGGCAAGAGTCGGAGCTGCCGGCTCTGAAAGGAAGGCGCCAAAAGCTGCTGTTTTTGAGGAGACAGCGGATCCGCCCATTGAGTGGAACGTAATCGTGTGGCTGTTGACCGCTGAGCGGAAGACCGCTGTGTAGGTCTCAGCTCCTGTCACGCTTGATATCCCGGGTGTCCAGCCGATGAATGTGTAAGTGTACTGGGCATCCGCAGGTTTGGCCGGTGTCCCCCCTGTATAGGATGGCAGGTCGCCGTAAGACACCACATCCGTATCCAGGACATCGGCTCCATTCATCCAGGTTATGGTATAGCTGTTTAAATTGTATTGTGCTGTTACAACAAGGTCCGTGGTGATATTGACAGGTGCCACGTCCCACCCGGTAAATGAATGTCCGGTGCGTATCGGATCTGCGGGCGCCTCAGCGGAATCGTCCTGTTCAATATTTTGTAAATCCAGTATGCCGCCATCCCAGTCGTTGAATATTACGGTATAACAGTTGACAAAGGTTTCGGTTGTGTAGGTATTCCATGCGGGACTTGAGAATCCAGTCTTGTCTGCCTGATAGTAAACGGTAAAATCCGGTGCGCAATGATCAAAAGCACCAGACTCCATTTCAGGTGCGTTGCCTTGAAAATATACCGCATGCAGACTGCCGCAGTTCTTGAATGCGTTATTGGCGATATAATCCACACTGCCGGGGAGGATGATTCCTGCCAGCCCGGGACAATCGGCGAATGCTTCTCCTCCAATCGCTGTAACAGTCGCAGGTATTTTCACACCGGCCAGGCTGGTGCAGCCTCTGAATGTGGCAGTATCAATCATTGTCACCCCTGTTGGAATATTAATATGGATCAAGCCGCTGCAGTTGCAGAAAGCCCCGGCGCCAATGCCAGTCACGCTGTTTGGGATATTTATCCTGTTCAGTCCCGTGCACCCGTAGAATGCGCCCTCCCATATTTCGGTCACACCGTCAGGAATGGTATAGCTTCCTGTTTTGCCACCGGGGCACTGCAAAAGGATGGACCGGTCTTTGTTGAATAGCACGCCATCCAGACTGGAGTATTGCCCATTGCTGCTGTCCACCGTGATTTGAGTCAATTTGCCGCAGCTGTAGAACGCACCGTCTTCAATGCTGGTTACATTGCCGGAGATGGTGTAAGTTCCTTCTTTCCCGCCAGGATATGTATAAAGGATTGATCTGTCTTTGTTGAACAATACGCCGTCGAGACTGGAATACTGCGCGTTGTTGTCATCCACGATGATTTGTGTCAATCCGCTGCATCCGATGAAAGCACCGCCGGGGATGCCGGTCACGCCGTCTGGAATGGTCACGCCGGTCAGCCCGGTGCATTCAAAGAATGCAATGTCATCCAAACTGGTCACACTATCTGGAATGATGTAGCTCCCCGTTTTATTATTCGGATACTTGATGAGGGTTGACCGGTCTTTGTTGAACAATACGCCATCCAGACTGGAATATTGCTCATTGTTCTCCCCTGTATTGACTTGTGTCAATTTACTGCATCGGGCAAACGCACCATACCCGATACTGGTCACGCTGTCCGGGATGGTCACACTGGTCAGCCCGGTACAATTGTAAAATGCCATCAGATAGATGCTGCTCACGCTGTCTGGAATGCTTATCCCGGTAATCCCCGTACAATCGCGGAATGCTCCAAAGCCGATGGCAATTGTCCGCCTGCCGTCAATATCGTCTGGAATGTCAATCATGCCGGAAGCCGGACTACATCCTTCCACGCTGCAAAATTCCGTCCCCAGAGGAGTATAATCCCATGTGATTCCATTGTTTTCCCATTGCTTCGGATCCCCCGGTGATTCGTCCCGAAACCAGGTGGCATAAAGTGTCACATTTTCAAATGTCATCGTGAAGGTTTGATTTTCTGAATAATCCATCCCGCTTCCATCGGCTTTTGTATTCCACCCGGCAAATGTATAGGTTGGATTCGTCAGGCTGCCGGTATTTCCGATCACTTCAACGGTTGTGTTAAAAGTGTATTCGTTCGAATCAACCGGAACGTCGCCATCATGGGCGCCATTGGGATTGTATGTGACCGTGTGTGATTGATCCGGATCATATCCCTGGGCAGCATAGCCGTTCCATGTCGGACTGGAGAATCCGGTCTTGCCCTCAATATATTTTATGGTAAAGTCTGATGCGCAGCTAGTAAAAGCGTCGTCCCCTGTTTCCGGTGCATTCCCCAGGAAGTATGCAGAGCTCAAGGTGCTGCAGCGATTGAATGCATCATGGCCGATATGGGTCACTCCACTTCCGATGACCACACAGTTCAGTCCAGTACAATAAGAAAATACAAAATCGCCGATATTTTCCACACTGTCCGGAATGATCAGCGTGGTCAGGCTCATACATCCCCAAAACGCTTCATCCCCTATATTTTTTACCCCATTTGCGATTGTTACGGATTTCATCTTAATGCATCCGGCAAACATATCATTGCGTATGCTTTCCACACTGCCCGGAATGATTGCCGAATTTAAACGGATACAGCCACTGAATGCAAAAAGGCCAATACTGGTAACACTATCCGGTATTGTTATCGAGAGTAATCCGGTGCATCCGGCAAATGTTCCATATCCCCATCCACTAATAATGTCATCACCTATATTTGTAACGCTATGGGGGATTGCAAGCGTGGTTAAACGGCTGCAGCCGGCAAACGCTCCGCCATTTATCAACGTTACACTGCTCGGAATTGTATAATCGGAAGCCGTCCTGCCAATCGGGTATTGAATGAGCGTCTGCTTTAACTTATCAAATAAAACGCCATCCAGCGAAGTATAATTCGGATTATTTGTGTCAGCATTTATCTGCGAAAGCAGTGTGCAGCCGTATATTGTCCCGATATCAATGTTCGTGACACGATCCGGAATTGTTAAAGAAGCCAGGTTTGTACAGTTATTAAAAACGCTGGCGATATCCCCGCCGTGGGGCCCCCCCCATGGACCGGCGCTGATGCTTGTCACACTGCCCGGAACAGTATAGGAAGAGGAGGCTTTATTTGTCGGATATTGAATCAGGGTTTGCATGGATTTATCAAATAAAACACCCTCGGCAGAAGTGTAATTTTGATTGTCATGATCGACTGTAATCTCGGAAAGCAGCGGGCAGCTATAAAACGCCTTATATCCGATATCGGTGACACTGCCTGGTATTGCTATGCTTTCGATCGAATTGTCATCACTGACTGCGCTGCCGCATATGGCTGTTATTCCATCGGGAATGACAACCGCTTTGGCCTCGCCTTTATATGCAAGCAATATATTGTTCATAATTACAAAATCATTGGGGAAGCCGGTCTGCCAAGGGGTATAGGCAAATGCCCGGTCGCCGATGAAAGCTGCATTGCTTCCTCCCGTTACACTGCTTAATCCAGTGCAGAAAATGAATGCACGTTCCCCAATCCTGGTCACGCTGTCCGGGATATCGACACTGGTCAATGCTTCATTAAACGAAAATGCGCCATCTCCAATGCTGCTCACTGAATATCCATTTATTGTATCCGGAATGATCACGTCTCCGCCGGGTCCGTTGTAACCGGTAATGGTGATTTGACTCTCGATGATCGAAAAATCAAAGTCTTCGGGTGGACTCGAATTTCCTTTTGTTGTGATCTCGATCTCATTGGATGCCCCTTCCCGACTGCCTCCTGTTATGATCAGCCGAAATCGATAAATGGTCTCCATTGCCAACCCGGTTGCGGTCGCATTCGTTGAATTTGAATTCAATGTTTCAGTTGTGGGGGCGTTTGACCAATCCACGCCATTATTCGAGGAAAGCTGCAGCAAAACGCCAGTGGCATTTTCGGGCTTTGTGAACGATAAGGATGCTGTTGTCCGGGCGATTGCCGATGCTCTTAAATTTGTGATGGGTCCAGTGTTTGAAAGGGGATAGATACTTGCTGCTGCAAATCCAAATTTTGTTACTGAATTGTCCGTAACCAGTCTTATTTTCACCATATTCCCATTTACAATTTTCGTTGTTCCAGAAAGAGAAGATCCTGTAAACGGGCTGCCTTCGATCGGAACGTTGTCTGCGCCCATAATGTAGATAAAGTCACAATCCTTCTCCACGAAAGTATTGCTTGAAAATGTTATTTCAAGCCCGTCTGCTCCTTCGTATAAATAATTCCACGTTTCATCCGTATCGTTCGAATACGGATGTGGAGACTGCATTTCTTCCATGGTCAGAAGCCGGAACCATTTCGCATAAAGGATGATATTATCGGTGCCTATTTTCAATGCACTTTCGAAAGAATAATCCGTTCCTGTGCCATCTGCTTTGGTATTCCATCGGTCGAACCGATAACCGGTTTTTGCAAGACCGCCCGTATTGCCGCTGACAGTGGCGTCATCGTTAAAAACATAGGAGTTGGAGTCCACCGGGACATCCCCTGTGGTGGCACTGTTTGCGTTATAGGTTATGGTATGTGTCGTTGCATCATTAAAAATTTCCGAAGGATAGTTTTCCCATGTTGGACTGGAGAACCCCGTCCTGCCGGAAATGTAATATATTTTAAATTCCTGTGCGCAATGATTAAAAACACCATCGCCCATTTCGGGAGCATTCCCTGAAAAATAGGCCGAGCGCAAACTGCTGCAATAAGCAAAAGCATTATACCAGATACTTTCCACGCTGCCTGGAATGGTAATGGTTGTAAGGCTTGTACAATTGGCAAACGCTTCTTCAACTATGTCTGTAACTGTTGCCGGGATTGTTATACTGGCAAGTCTGCTGCAGTCTTTAAAAAGGAAAGCATTCATGCTGGTTAATTCGGAGGGAAGGGTGATAGCCGTCAGGTTATAACAATTTCGGAAAGCACCTCCGCCAATGGTCGTCACACTGTCTGGAATGGTGATGCCTGTCAGCTTTGAGCAGAACGAGAACGCATTTTCATTAATAGCGGCTACATTGGCCGGAATCGCATAAAGTCCGGATTTGCCGGCCGGACACTTTATAACCGTTGATTTGTCTTTATTGAATAATACCCCGTCCTGGCTCGAAAAATTCAGGTTGCTGGAATCAACATCAATTTGAGTTAATTCCCAGCAATATGAAAATGCATATAGGTCAATATTTGCAACGCCGCTTCCAAGGGCGATATTCTCTAAACTTGTACAGTTCACGAATGGATAAGATCCGATACTGGTAATGCTGTTCCCGATTGTTGCACGGATCAGGCCTGTACAGCTATTGAAAAGGTTGTCTTGAATTGTGGTCATTCCACTGCCTGTTGTCACATAAGTCAACCCGCTGCTTTGATAAAACGCTTCAGAATCGATGGCTGTCACACTATCCGGAATGATATAGCCTCCACTTTTCGCCGCTGGATATTGTATCAATGTGGTTTTCGTTTCATTGAACAAAACACCGTCCTGACTTGAATATGCAACATTTTCAGCAGCAACATCAAATAAGGCCAGATCCTGACAGCCGCTGAAAGCATAGTCCCCCATACTGGTCAACCCGCTTCCGATGGAAACCGAAGAAAGAGATGAGCAGGATGAAAAAGCATTATACCAGATGCTCTTCACCCCATCCGGAATAACAAGATCCGTAAGGCTTTTGCAATTAGAGAAAGCTTCTTCCGCTATGTCTGTGACAGCAGCTGGAATTGTAATAGTGGCAAGCTTGACGCAGTTTGTAAAAAGAAAAGCGTTGATACTGGTTAACAGGGATGGAAGGATGATCCCAGTCAAATTGGAACAGTAGCGGAAAGCGCCCCCGCCAATGGTCGTCACGCCATCCGGAATGGTGATGCCTGTCAGGTTCGAACAAAATGAGAACGCGTTATCTGCAATCGCTGTTACACTGGCCGGTATCGCATATTCTCCGGATTTGCCGGCAGGGCACTTGATAATTGTCGATTTATCTATATTGAATAATACGCCATCCTGGCTCGAAAAGTTTGGGTTATTGGAATCAACATTGATTTGTGTCAGGCCGGAGCAACCCGAAAATGCATACATGTCAATATATTCAACGCCACTTCCAATTGTGACATCTGTCAGGTTCGGACAATCTGCAAATGGATAGGAATCAATACGGGTAATCGTATTTCCGATCATTGCATGAGCCAAGCTTGTGCACCTTGAAAAAAGATCTGCCTGGATAGCTATCATTCCGCTGCCTGTCGTCACGCTGGTCAACCCGGTGCATTGATGGAATGCGGCGGAATCAATGTCAGTGACACTGTCCGGAATGGTATAGCCTCCACTTTTCGCCCATGGATACTGTATCAGTGTTGTTTTCGTTTTGTTGAACAAAACGCCGTCCGTACTTGAATATACCTCATTTTCTAAATCAACATTGAATTGGCGTAATTTTATACAGCCGCTAAAAACGAAGTCGCCCATGCTGCTCAGCCCGCTTCCGATTGTAACAGCAGAAAGCTGCGTACAAAAAGCAAAAGCGTTGTACCAGATGCTCTTCACACTGTCCGGCAGGGTGATATTTGCAAGGCTTGTACAATAAGAGAACGCCTCTTCCACAATGTCGGTCACAGTAGATGGAATTGTTAAATTGTTCAATTTACTGCAGCCTTTAAAAGTAAAAGCGTTAATACTGGTCAATCCAGCCGGGAACGTTACACTGGCCAAGTTTGTGCAATTCCGGAAAGCACCTCCGCCGATGTAAAAAACGCTGTCTGGAATGGTCACACTTGCCAGGCTGGAGCAATATGCAAAAGCGTTATCGCTGATACTGTAAACAGGAACCCCTCCGAGTGTGTCAGGAATAACAATCGCACCTCCCGCTCCGGTGTATCCGGTAATCTCAGCCGAGGAACCGGAAATCGTGTAGAGATAGCCTTCGCTTGTCTCTGCAGATACCGGCTTGTCATTTATTTTCAGATAGAATAGAAGCAAGCTTAATGTCAGAATAATCGATAAAGCTTTTTTCATAGTATACTCTCCTCGTAAAAATATTTTTTTAGCCCGCATGTTTTTCAAATCAGCTTTTCATATTTTATCGAATCAAACAGCAATGCCTGGTAATATTTATTTAACAAGGAAGCAGCAGGGAAGCCTTCGGTGCGAGTCGCTTTGAAACAGGGAATTGACAATTTCTCCATTATAAAACATTGATACCGATGAACCGCCATCTAGATTGGCGGCGTTTTCTGCGCCGTATTGAAACAGGATATCCTGGACATCCCGGATTGTCGCGCCGATGCTTCCTGCCTGTCTCCCATCCAGAGCAAGCAGCAGGACTGTGCCATCTTTCGTCTGCCCGATTGCACTTCGGGGGGATATTCCACCGCCGTTTCCTAAAATCACCGATTTATTCCCATTGATAATTAGAAATGGTCCGTCAAAATCAATTGCATCGCGCAAGTCCAGCTCATCAAGCGCCTCTTTTGAAAACTTGCCTAAAATCAATTTGTTATTTTTATTGAATCCAATAAGACTATGCTGCGATTCATTATTGTCGAAATACTTCTTTGAATCCGAAATGACCAGTCCCTCCGAAACACCTTGCTGCCTGATGTCTTTATAGCCCGACGCGTTGATCGCTGCAATGGCATTTGCTTTCTCTGCGATCTCTTCCAATAGCATGCCCTCTGTCATGTCAGAAACAGCGACAGATATTTTTGCAGGATTGGAGATCTTCAACAATACCCCTGAATACATTGTTTCTCTGATTTTTATCAATTCGATATCGTCCTTGCCATTTATTTGCATATTTGAAGAATCAGTTTTATCATCGGTCTCAATGACCTTGTTTTCGTCCATTACCGTCGCTATTACCGGTTGCGGGAAAAGAAGCTTTGCGATATATTGGTGTTCGCTGGTATGCATTGAAGTCGTGATTAAAAACACGCGAACCCACGAAAAAGGGCCATATAGAATAAAAAGGGCTGAAAGAAAAATTGCGCTGGTTGAAAGGATCAGCACTTTGGATATTTTACTTCTTCTCTTCTTGCTTTTGCTATAATTGTCTTGATTCCTTTGCTTTTTTTGCATTATTTCATTCCCGTGCTTCGATGAATTTTGTTTCCACCGGGTGTTCCAACATTCCGTTATCAAGCGGGCCAAAACGATGTCTATCCCTCGATCACTTCTTTCAGCAGAATCCGTTTGTCAAAGCCTCCGCGGGCTTTGCGCTTGTCCAGCCGCATCTTCTGATATTCTTCAGTGCTGACATTTTTATATGCAAGAATGGCATGGATGACTTCGCCGATGTCGACAAGCTCTTCTACTGTTCCGCTTTCCAGATACTCGTTCATTTCTTCCAGCAGCTTTTCATTCAGTTTTTCAAAAATCGCCTCTTCAGGAATGGTCTCACAAATGCAGGTCTTGCCCAAATCCGCAATAATCTCCGGGATTCTGTCCCTGACAAGCTTGTTGTAGGGTTTCGTACTCATCCTTCACCTCATCGATCTTTCTAATGACCGATTTTTTCTGTAAGCGCTTCCGGATCATCTTTTTAATTCTGTTAATTTCGAATATAGTCCAATGGCCAATATATTCCCGAATCTGTATGTATCGCCAAGTTGTAAACATCTCGAAATATTTCTACTTATGATTATACAAATAGTTTTAATAAATTACAATCCACTAAAAAGAAGCAAAATGTAAAACAAAATTGATTATTTTACTGAAATAACATATAATGCAGCTAAGAATCCAGATGTGGAAAGGAGTGTGTGATATAGCGCTTGACTATGTCATATGAAATTTTTTATGAGAAGAAATATAAGCAATATTTTATGGGGGTTCATCTTCATTGGTGTCGGAGTCGGTCTGATCGGGAATATTTTCAAACTCTGGGATTATACCGTGTTTTTTCACGGATGGTGGACCCTTTTTATCATCCTTCCCGCTTTGGTCAGCATGATTCAAAGTGGGATACGGGTTGGAAATATGGTTGTCCTGGGAGTTGGTATCCTTCTTCTTTTAGATCAGCAGAATGTCATCCGTGACGGGCTTGTCTATAAATTCGCAGCTCCCGGAGTTCTGATTATTATCGGACTTGCCATTCTTTCCAAGGTGATTTTCAAGAAAACGGCTTCATCCGGTACGTCCTATGTGAATGGGGCTACGGTCAATTCCGAAGACAACCCGAATTATTTCGCGATTTTCAGCGGAAATACGATCAAGAATAATTCTATAAATTTCAAGGGTGGAAACGCCACCGCATTATTCGGTGGAAATGAGATCGACCTTAGTGATGTCGTCTTAAGCGGAGATGTGGATTTTTCCGTTTCCTCTATTTTTGGAGGTTCGGAGATCAGAGCCCCTAAAAATGCCCGTATCGAAATGCAGGGACTGCCCATTTTCGGCGGCAACGAAAACACAGCGGTTTCCTCCGCCGATCCGCAGGCACACAAAATCACCTTTCACTGCACCTCGATTTTCGGAGGAACAGAAATCAAGTAGGGTATCGGAATTCGCTGTCTGTGTCCTCCCTATCGAAGGGCGAAAACGATCCCGATAAAGTGGCATGTCGCCCCGGCATTGATGAAAAAGTGGAAAATCATATGGGAGAATTTGAAATTGCAGGCATAAAAAATGCATCCGAGGGAATAGCAGACACCTCCTGCGATGACCATCCAGAAAAGCAAGGGAGTCGCATGGTCTCTGAACTGTTGAAAATACATCACCATAGACCAGCCCATCAATAGATAAATCGGCACGGACAAGAGGCGGGCTTTCCTCCAAAGAAGGGTTTTGACGAGAATTCCGGCCACTACCATCGCCCATTGAATGCAGACAAGGATCGTTCCTTCCGTTCCCCCTACGACAGAAAGGGCAATCGGGGTATAGGATCCGGCAATGGCGAAAAATATGGCAATATGGTCCAGCTTGTTGTAGACAACCTTATGGGTCGTTTTATGGAGGGTCGAATGATAGGAAGCAGACGTGGCAAACATAAAGAAAATACATATACAGAAAATGGACACGCACGCTGCATCAAGAACAGCAAACTCATTTCCGCGGGTATATGCCCGGATCGCCGCATAGGGCATCATTACAAGGACAATGATCGCCATGACTCCGTGGGTGATGGTGTTGCCAATCTCCTCGCCCAGAGTCTCTTCTTCTCCAAATGACTGGTCCTTGACTTTTTCTTTTATTGCCTTGTTTTTTGCTTCCATGATTGTTCCTGCTCCTGGATGTCTATTTCTTGCTTACTCCCGATTTTTTGCTTTTAGTAATGTCTTCTTGTTTTTCCTTCATCAATCGATCTTTTACATCGATCGATTAATCTATTTATTAATCTATTTATTAATCTAACTAACTAACTAACTAACTAGCTGTTTGTTTGTCTGTCTGTCTGTCTAACTAGTTGTCTGTTTGTCTGTCTAACTAGCTGTCTGTCAATCTTTTTTTCCCCTCCATCCTGTTTCGTTCATTGTTTCATAATGTTTATGTTTATCGATATTGCTGATTTTATCTATTTTGGATTTATGAATGGCTTTTTAGAAATTCATCGGATTTTGTCAGAATAAAGAACACAATTCCCGACTCCAGCGATATCGTGACCTGGTCAGTTTTTCTGTCCTTGACAGGGGGTACCGTGTTGCTGACGGTTCGTGTCGAACCAAAAAGAATGGTTTCCCGGTCGAGCGGATATTCGAATCCTTCCAGAGAGATCACAACCGTCCCGCCTGCTACCGGAACCATGGACAGGACATCTTCATTTTCGTGCAAAGACTTGCTGGAAAATGTAAACGGCGAATTTTGCGGTGTGATGGTATGGAAAAAAGTCACTCCGTCCGTGAGAATCACCGGAATCCCACGGATTGCGAGCGATGCGGCCATCATTTGGTTGGACAGCATATGATCCAGCCGGTTTCCAAACGCTCCGATGAAAAGCAGGGAGTCGCATCCATGGTCCAGCGCCTTGCTTACGGCAATCTCTGAATCAGTGAAATTCTTCTTGCTATCATATTGTTCGATCGGAAGATTCTCCATTTTTGATTGCTGGAGGAGAGAATCGGATATCGAGTCCAGATCTCCGACCAGTAAATCCGATGCGATTCCGAGCATCATGAAATGGGCCAGTCCGCTATCCGCGGCTACTGCGTAATACTTCTGCGGGATGGTCCTGCGAAGCGATGGCGTATCATGGCAGATTCCGCCGAGGCCTATGATTCCAAGCATGCCCGAAGCTCCTTGATCGCCCTTACAGGGTCGCTGGTGCCATATACGGCACTGCCTACGACAACGGCATTTGCGCCGGCATCGTAAACGGTTTTTATATTTCGGGGTCCGATTCCCCCATCGACTTGAATATGAGCGGAAATGGAACGGCTGTTCATAATAGAGCGCAGCGCCGATATTTTTGATGTCATGGTCTCAATGTAGGACTGCCCGCCAAACCCCGGATTGACCGTCATCAGGAGGATCAAGTCTACAAAAGGAAGGATTTCGTCCAGAACAGAAAGAGACGTGCCCGGATTGATCGCCACACCGACGCTCACCCCAAGCCCTCTGGTGAATTGAACCGCGCGATGCAGATGCTTGCACGCTTCCGCGTGGACAACAATAAGATCCGCTCCTGCTTTCGCAAAATCTTCCACATAACGGATGGGCTCCTCGATCATCAGATGGACATCAAGCGGCAGGGAGGTGTGCTTGCGGATCGCCTTGACGATTGGAACGCCAAAGGAAATATTCGGAACGAACATCCCGTCCATCACATCGATATGAACCCAGTCCGCATCATTTGAAATCAGTTCAACCTGTCTGCCAAGAACGGCAAAATCCGCCGAAAGAATGGAAGGACAGATAATCACTTCTTTTTTATTTTTTTCAGTCTCCTTCGTTTCATTTGTCCGATTTGAATATTTTTCGATCATTTTACTCTACTCCGTTTCTATTTTCATTTCTGTTTCTATTCCTGTTTTTATTTCTGTTTCAGTTTTATTTTCAGTTCTATTTTCATTTATATCTATATCTATATCTATATTTTTTATCTATATTTTTATTTTATTTTCAGCTCTTTTTTTCATTTCTATTTTTCTTCATTTCATAAGGTTCTATCAAATCCATTTGCTTCCGAAATTGCCGGTAACGGGACAGTCGCTCGGGATTGATCTTGTCCTCGTCGATGGCGCATCCCAGTTCGCCCAGATGCCTGCAGCCGACAAAGCGGCATTTGCCTTCGCTTTTTGCGATTTCGGGATAGCCTTCCAGGACATCCTCGCCGGTCACATCCAGTTCTTCCAGCTCCAAAGAGCTAAACCCCGGTGTGTCCGCCAGAAAACCGGTTTTATTGGCGAAAATCTGCGAGTGCCGCGTGGTATGTTTCCCTCTCCCTATTTTTTCACTCACTTCGCCGGTATCCATGAAATCCTGTTCTAATATTATATTAAGAAGGGTTGACTTCCCCACGCCGGATTGCCCTGCGAAAGAAACCATTTTCCCTTTGATCTGTTTTTTTAGTTCATCCAATCCGGGTTGGAATTCGTCTGATCCGTCCGATCCGTCCGATCCGTCCGATTCGTCTGATTCGTCCGATTCGTCTGATTCGTCCGATTTCCCATTTCTCCCTTTTCCCCCGACGATGAAAATCGGAATCTCCGCCCATTGATACTGATGACGCAGCGCATCTGTCTCTCCCCCGTCCAGGTCCGCTTTTGTAATACACAGAACTGGCGTTATTCCGGCCTTTTTGCATATGATCACCATTTTATCAAGCAAAAAGCAATCCGGCTTCGGGGCGCATGCCGAGCAGGTGATAACCATCAAGTCAAGATTCGCGATCGTCGGCCGAATTAAAAAGGATTTTCTTTCATGGATATGATCAATATTGTATTGCACTATTTTATCCTCTGTGGAAGATAAATCAACAACATCTCCTGGATAAGGTGTCATTTTTTGCTTTCGCAAAATGCCTCTGGGTTTTGCCATGACCTCGTTCCCCTGGTCCAGCAGCACCTGGTAATTTCCGCCTACGCCTTTCAGAATCATCCCCTGAAGAGCCGATTCCTCCGGAAGGTTCTTTCCGTTTTGATGATCGGCTTCGTTTGAGCGATTTTCATTGCTGTGTTTATGGTTCATCATGGAGTCGGGGTAGCCGCAGGGGTGGATTTGGATACTGCAGAGGTGGATTTGGATACCGCAGTAGTAGGGGTAGGGGTAGACGCAGGCGTAAGCGTCGGGGTCGCAGCAGGCATCACCGTATTCAGATAATCATCATAGCTTCCAAGCAGGAGGCTGACACGGGTGAGCGCTTTGACTTCCGTCCCTGCGGCAGGTTCAATGCCGATAACATACTGCTTGTCTTCCGGTAAATTCGGATTGTTGCCAAGCAGTGCCTCAAAAGGATCTTTCCCGAGGTAATTCTTTTCCAGCAGAGCCAACGCTTCCGTACGGGATTTCCCCACGACATCCGGGATGGTGACATTGACCAGACCGTCGCTTACCGTCAGGGTGATTTCTCCTCCTTTCGCCACATCGTTTCCGGCTCCCGGATTGGTCTCGATGACATTGTCTTTCTCCACCTCGCTGCTGAGCTGTCTTACAATTTTCACTTTCAATGACAGTGTCTGCGTCAATTCGCTTTCAACCAACTTATAGTTTTTACCTTTATAGTCTCCAAGCCGGACCGTGTCCTTTCCACTGCTGACCTTGAGGGTGATTTTGGTTACGCCGCCCGGCCGCATGGAAAGGCCTTCTTTCACACTTTGGTAAAACACAATGCCTTGTTCGATGGTGGCGTTTTGCTCCTTTTTCACTTCATACCCGATTTTTGCATCATCCAGCTTCTTTTGGACATCTTCGATCTTGCTTCCGATGTAGTTCTCAACGGTATAATCCGCGGTTGGGCTTGTGATCTGATCTTTGATCCATTGATAAGAATAATAGCCGGCGCCTGCCAGAACACAGACGGTCAGGATGATGGCGGTAATTACCAGGATTCTCTCCCGGATTTTTAATTTGCTCTTTTGCTTGATTGACATTTCAAGGTCCCGGAGCTTGTTGAAATTAGGTTCCTTATCCATTGCTTTGATAACCGATGTTTTTGAGCGATCCTCAATGATATCGACGAATCCATATATACCGTCCGGATTGATCATGAACGCATCCATTTCGTCCACAAGGTCCCGTACGTTTTTATATCGCAGATCCGTTGATTTCTGGATGCATTTCATGATGATGTTGTTCAGTCCCTCCGGTATGTCCGGATTGATTTCTTTCGGGGGAAGCGGAGACTGCTGGATATGTTTCAAGGCGATGGAAACCGAGGTGTCTCCGTCAAACGGCACTTTCCCCGTCAGCATTTCGTAGATGACGATTCCAAGCGAATAAATATCGGATTGCTCCCCGACAATCCCGCCTCTTGCCTGTTCCGGCGAAAAGTAATGCACCGAGCCCATCGCATTTCGTCCGGACAGCGTCACGGTATTGGCCGATGCGGCCCTTGCAATGCCGAAATCCGTCACATTTGCGATCAGTTTGGATGTGACCATAATGTTATGAGGTTTGATATCACGGTGGATGATTCCATTTTTGTGCGCATTATCAAGGGCAAGTCCGATTTGAATCGCAATCGGCACAGCCACTTCCCATTCCAAATGACCATTTTTCTGGATCAGTTCCTTGAGACTGATACCGTTGACATATTCCAGAACCATATAGCGAAGGCATCCGACCTGCCCCACATCAAACACTTTGACAATGTTCGGGTAGGAAAGGCTCGAAGCCGCTTTTGCCTCCGTATCAAAACGCCGGATGAATTCTTCATCATTGGTCAATTCATCTTTCAGGATTTTAATGGCCACTTCAATCCCGTTCTGATTGTCCGATGCAAGATAAACATCCGCCATCCCGCCTCTGCCAAGAAGTTCTTTGATCGCATACCGCCCGCCCAGAACAGACCCTACCATGGTCTGACTTATCGATGCAATACCGGGCTCGGATAAAGCGGGTATCTTCTTTTCTTTTTTTAGAATCGTCTCTTCCATTTCAGTATTGATTGGATTTATTTCCTGGTCTTTGTCTCCTACTTCCATAAAGCCTCTCATTTTCGCTTTTCCTCCAAATTATAAATACCCTGCAATAACGGTCACATTATCTTCCCCGCCAGTCGAGTTTGCATATGCAGCCAGTTTCTGAGCTGCCATTGCAGGGTTTCGTTCTTTCCTGAGAATCGATTTGATGACCGGTTCTGAAACAAATCCATGCAGTCCGTCTGAACAGACAAGGATTTTGTCGTATTTCTCCAGGGACACGGTATAGCAGTCCGCGGTCATATAAGTCGGAACACCAAGGGCCCTTGTCAGAATATGTCTTTTGGGGTGGCTCATCGCTTGTTCCTGTGTGATATTCTCGGAATCAACCAATTCCTGAACCAGCGTATGATCCACTGTGATCCGCATCAGCGAGTTCTTCCGGAGCAGATAGACCCGGCAGTCTCCCACATGGGCGACAATCAGGATGTTTTCGTAGACGGCGGCAATCGTCAGGGTGGTTCCCATCCCTTTGTTTTCGGGATCCTCCAATGCGCCAAGGTATACCTTGACATTCGCTTTCTCCACAATATCCACCAGCAGATCGGTCATTTCCTGAACCGTGGAAGTCTCTTTGATCAATGCATCGATTTTTTCGTAAGCATAGTCCACCGCGATCCGGCTTGCAAGCTCGCCTTTGCGGTGTCCGCCCATCCCGTCGGCAAGAATGAATACGACCGGGTAGTCCCCGTCGTTTGCATAGACTTTGAAAGAATCTTCATTGTTGGATCGAATTAATCCTTTGTCCGTCGCAGATCCATAAATCAAAGCTGTCGTTCTCCTTCTTCCACTGTTCTTCTCAACTGGCCGCATGCTGCCAGAATGTCTGTTCCAAGCTCTCTTCTTACCGTTGCATTGATGCCATTCTCGATCAGGATGTCTTTAAATTTTTGAATGGTCTCTTTCCTGCTTCTTTTGTATTCGCTTCCCTCGAATTCATTGGCGGGAATCAGGTTGACATGGCACAGCATTCCCTTGAGCTGCTTTGCCAGTTCCCTTGCATGTTCAGGCTGGTCGTTCACTCCGCTGAACAGAGTATATTCAAACGTGATCCTCCTGCTCGTGGCGCGGATGTGATTCCTGCATGCCGCCAGAATCTCCTTCATGGAATATCGGCTGGCGACCGGCATCATCATTTTCCGTATTTCGTCATTCGGGGCATGCAGCGAAATGGATAATGTCACCGGCAAACCCTCATTTGTAAATTTTAGCATTTCATCGACAAGACCGCAAGTCGATACTGAAATATGTCTCATTCCAATGCCCAGTCCATCCGGCTCATTCACCGCTTTAAGGAACAGAATCAGCTGGTCGTAATTATCAAACGGTTCGCCGATGCCCATGATGACAATATTTGAGATCCGTTCCCCGATATCCGCGGATACAATCGCAATCTGGGAAAGCATCTCCCCGCTGCTTAAGCTTCTGCCGAATCCGGCCCCCGCCGACGCACAGAACCTGCATCCCATCCTGCATCCTGCCTGGGAGGAGATGCAGATGCTGTTTCCATGGTGATATCGCATCAGGACACATTCGATGATATTATTGTCTTTGAGCCGCAGAATGTACTTGATCGTCCCATCCAATTGCGAAGTCAGCTTATGGTCGATCGAAACGCCATCGACATAATAATCCCCGGACAAAGACGCCCGGATCTCTTTCGACAAATCTGTCATTTGGTCAAAAGAGGTAACGCCTCTTGCAATCCATTGGAAAATCTGTCCGGCACGGAATTTCGGATATCCTTTTTCTTTTACCCATGCGTCGATTTCAGCAATCGGCACATCATATAAAAATCTCACGTTTCATTTCCTCCTGAGTTTTGCGATAAAAAAGCCATCACAATGATGCTGATCCGGAAAAGGGCCACCATCCCCTGCGTTGCTGTCTCCAGCAGCGCCGGATCAAGCTGTATCAGCTTTTCCGGCAATCGATCCGAAATATCGATGGTTTCAAAATGGTTTCCCTGGCTGTCAATGAATTGTTGGATCTGTTCCTGGTTTTCCGCCGGATTGACCGTGCAGGTGCTGTAAATCAAAAAGCCGCCGGGCTTCACCATAGTGGCGGCATTTTCTAAAATCCGCCGCTGAACCGGGTATAGTGCATTCATCTTTTCGTGGGTCATATGGACCCGGATATCCGGTTTTTTACCCAATACGCCAAGACCGCTGCACGGAACATCCGCCAGAACGATATCGGCAAGGGGAAGTCCAGGTGGAAGCGGATCGCAGGCGTCCATCTGTCTGTATTCAATCATTGAAAAGCCAAGTCTGTCTGCATTTTCTTTTACAAGGGACAGTCTTGACGGATTGATGTCACACGCGATTATTTTTCCTTTGTTTTCCATCCGTTCCGCCATATGACAGGTCTTTCCGCCCGGTGCGGAGCAAAGGTCCACCACGGATTGTCCCGGCTTTGGATCGGCAATTGATGTGACAAGCATCGCGCCTTCATCCTGGATGATGAATTCTCCGTTTTGAAAGGCGGTCAGCGATTCAATCAGCACGCCGTTTGTACGGATTGAAAAAGCATGCTCCATGAAAATAGGGTCCGATGTGGCGCATCCATTCATTTCCAGTTCACGCCGCAATTCTTCGTCACCGGTTCGGATCGTGTTTACCCGTGCAGTGCTCGGGGATGGTGTGTTCAACGCATCGCAAATCGAAACGGAACGGGTTTCTCCGAACCATTTCCTGAAATATCCCGCCAGCTCCCTGGGCAGGGAACAGCGCAGATAGAATTCTTTCGGGTCAAGAATAAATGTCTTTTGAATCGACTGTTTCTCCCGGACCAGGGTTCGAAGCAGTCCGTTTACATAGGATGCCGCTCCTTTGTTGGACACTTTCTTCGCCAGCTGCACGCTTTCGTTGCATGCAGCGGAATCCGGAACCTTCTCCGACCAGAAGATCTGCCATGTTCCTGTACGCAGGATGGTGCGGATCAGCGGTTCCACTTTGTCCAGCGGCATGGAAGAATAAGCGGACAGGATCGCGTCAATGACAACCACATGAGTAATTGTACCATAGCCAATCGCTGTTGCGAACGCGCGATCCAGATTGGACAGGGTCTTCCCTGAAAAAGCCTGTTCCACGGATAAATTCGTATACGAATTATTTTCTAATACTGAATAAACAAGATTAGCCGCAGCCGATCTCGCCTCGTCCTCTTTTTCTTCGTTTTCTGCTTTGTATCTGTTCTTTAAAGGTTCGATGTTCGTTTACCTGCGTCTTCCTTTGGACAATAAAATCAATCTTGCAAGGCTTGCGAGAGCGACAAGAAGGGATGCTACATACGTCATTGCAGCCGCAGTCAGTACTTTTCGCGCTCCGGTCAGCTCGTCTCCGTAAAGGATGCCCGACTGTCCGAGAATGTGCATCGCCCGGTGGCTTGCATTGAATTCGACAGGAAGAGTGACAAGGTAGAACAGCACAGCCGCCGCAAACAGGATGATGCCGATATTCACCAGCAAAGGCACGTTCAAGATCAATCCAAGAATTGCAATATACGGGCCTGCCGATGATCCGATATTGGCCACCGGAACCAGAACTCCTCTGACCTGGTTCGGGAAATAAGCATGGGCGTGCTGGATCGCATGTCCTGTCTCATGAGCCGCAACCCCGATCGCCGCGACAGAAGTGGAATCGTGTGTTGACTGGGAGAGGCGCAGTACGCGGGTTCTCGGATCAAAATGATCCGTCAGCTCTCCCGGCACCCGTTCAATGGAGACATCGTTCAATCCATTCTCATCCAGGATGCGCCTTGCGGCCATTGCTCCGGTATAGCGGGAGCTGGAAGGCATCTGGTCATATTTCTTAAATGTCCGCTTCACCATGGCAGAAGCGATCATGCTCAGAATAAAGGCGGGAAGAACCAGTATCAGAAACCATGCATCCCCATAAAAATAATTGATTGCCATTGTTAAAAAAACCATTTTCATCCCTCCAATATCCTTCCATCACAGGATTAAATCCTTTATCAAGAAAAGGATTTCAGATTATGCGCACATTCTGCGGCAGGCATCCGCCTGCTTCCTTCCATCTGTAATTCCAAGATTTCCAAAACACCATCCGAGCATACCATCCATACGCTGGATTTGTTCCCGGATATAATTATACTCCCAGGAGGGGCGTCTTTGTGTTCCTGTTGTAAAATAGTTGAAAACTCTTCCGGTATCCGGGCCTTGTATATTTTCAACCGCTTTCCCTGAT
>CAZJXH010000014.1:0-26120 GCA_964549475.1 uncultured Oscillospiraceae bacterium | reverse complement strand
ACGAGCGGGATAAGAAATTTCTTCGAGAGCTTCTGGCGCAGGAGAGTATCCTCGACATCGAAAGCAAGATGATCGGGATTCTGGTGGAAATGGCTGACATGCTGGGAAGAAACCGACGCAGACACACCTCCAAAATCATTGAAGACGTCAAAGAAGAGCTGCGGAAAAATATCCAGAGCGGCATCAATGTTCAAACCATCGCATATAGTATTGGAATCAGTCCCAACTATCTGAGCGCAATTTTCAAGGCCGAAACCGGCGTGCGCCTGACAGAATATATTCTCAGCATTCGACTGGAGAAGGCGAAGGGGCTCTTGCTCAGCAGCAATATGAAAGTGGGCGAAATAGCGGAAAAGGTTGGCTGCGGCGATCAGACTTACTTTTCGAAATTGTTCAAGAAGCAATTCGGGCTGAGTCCGACAGAATACAGGGCAAAACCGGAGTAAAAGGCCGGTAGGCCATGAATCGGATGACGCTTGAAGAGAATAAGCCCTTCATGATATGAATGGGGTCCAGGCGGCAGAAGGATAAAAATCCATTCTGCCGTTTTTCGTAGAAATTTTCAAGATTAGCATAGTTTTGTGATATTGTGTTTGCAATTTGCACACGATATACTTTAGTTGTTCCAAATGCATAAAAAGAAAAGTACCATATTGGAAGGAGCCGTTCTATGAAAAGAATCACTTTGAAAAAATCGATATGTATCGTTGCCGCTGCTGCGATGCTGGTTTCCCAGGGCGCCTGCGCAAAGGATATCAAGAGTTCTTCCCAGCCGTCCGGATTATCAGAGGCAAAGGCAATAGACAGCTATCCGGCCGATGACGGTCCGCTAACCCCGTATAAAGAACCCTTGACCGTGACACAGGTGAAATATGCCGATCCGAATACAACCTATATAGCGGGAGAAAGCAAGGAAAATAACTTTATTCGCAATCTGTATAAAGAAGTCCTGAATGTTGAATGGAAATCATCCTGGGAGTCCGACCCGAACGGGTATTACACGAAATTGAACCTTGATATTGCCAGCAACGATCTGCCGGATGTATTCATGGTTTCCGCCGCTCAGTTGAAAAACCTGATCGCAGCGGACCAGATCATGGATCTGACGACGGTATATGACCATTATGTCTCGGATCGGCTGCGGACAAACATTGAATATAACGATAAGTATGCACTCCAGTATCCCACGGTCAACGGAAAACTATATGGCATCCCGCTGACTTCCGCATACGAAAGCGACATCGCTTTCATGTGGCTTCGGACCGATTGGATGAAAAAGCTCAATTTAAAAGCACCGACAACCTATGCGGAATTTGTCTCCTATATCAAAACCGTCAAAGAAAGCGGAATCGCAAAAGCGTCGACTTCCGGCTTCAGCTTTCTGGGCGTAGGGTCTGTCTCATTCAATGCGATTGCTCAAATGGATGGGTCCTACTTCGACAGCTGGATCAAAGACCCTTCCGGCGATGGACTGGTTTACGGCAGCATCCAGCCGTCCATGAAAAATACCCTCGCGAAGCTTCAGGAAATGTATAAAACAGGGATCATTGACCAGGATTATGCCACAAAAAGCCTGACAGAACAGGAAGCCATCACTCGAGGGCAATATGGCGTCCTGTTCGGACAATACTTTTATCCATACCTATTCAAAGGCAGTGTGACGGCGGATGCAAATGCGACCTGGGATGCCTACCCGATTCCTTCGGAGAGCGGGAACAATCCAAAACCAAAGAGCAGCGGATTTACAAAAGGGTATGTTGTTGTCCGAAAAGGATACGCTCATCCGGAAGCCGCATTAAAATCGATGAATCTCTGGGCGGAGATCTGGCTGAATGGCGGAAGCTATAATGAATGGTATTCGGAAAAATTCGGCACGACACATAAAGAGGTATCGATTATCGGCGAATACGCGCTTCCTTATACATTCGACGGAGTAACCGATACGACACAGACTGGCATGAATCTGCGCAAGATATTCTCCGCTGCGAGTCCGGATACCGAACTGGCAAATTATCCAGCATTGAAATATACGTACAATTTATTAACGGATATAAAAAATTCCAGCTATATGACCGGAAACGGATGGTTTCTCAAGACGATGTACACCACATCAGAACGGGTGATGTCGGAGAATTACAAAGAGATTCAACTCAATCAATTCCAGGGGATTCTTTCCGATGACATGGTTCTTGTCAAAACAACTCTTGATAAACTGATGTATGAGACCTTCATGGGAATCATCGAGGGGGATCCGGTCACTAAATTCGACGAGTTTGTCTCCGACTGGAAGGATCTTGGCGGAGAAGACCTGATCAAAGAGGTTAACGAGTGGTATAAGAACCATTAAAGGAGATTTTCGGATATGTCGAAAGCATCAGCCCATCAGATCAATCGATTGAAATCCTCCATACCGTTCCATCTGATTATCCTGCCCGGAGTCCTGGCAACCCTGATATTCAGCTATATCCCGATGTATGGGATTGTAATGGCATTTCAAAGCTATAATCCAACAAAAAGCATGTTTGCTCAAAAATGGGTTGGCATACGGTACTTTAAAATGTTTTTCAAACTGGATGACTTTTACGAGCTGCTGCGCAATACACTGTGGATATCTTCCCTTAAGATCCTTACCATCCTGTTTTTTTCCTTGATCCTGGCATTGCTTCTGAATGAACTGCGTAAAAAATTTGTCCGAAGCACGATCCAATCGTTTTTGATTTTCCCCTATTTCCTTTCCTGGGTGATCCTGGGCGGTATGATCAAATCCTTATTCGCCAATGACGGCGCCATTAACGCGATATTGAAAATAGTCGGACTGGAACCGGTCTATTTTATGGGCGATCCAAACTGGTTTCTTGTCGTGCTCATTATCACCAATTTGTGGCAGGGGGTAGGCTTTTCTGCAATCCTGTTTACTGCGGCGATCTCCGGCGTCGATGGCGTTCTCTATGAAGCAGCCCGCATGGACGGGGCAAACCGGCTGCAGCAAACCTGGCATATCACCATCAAATCCATCCTTCCGTTCATTATCCTGTTACTCGTCCTGAACATCGGCGGAATTTTCAACGCGGGATTCGATCAGATCATCAACCTTTACAACGGGAATGTAATCAGCACATCCGATGTCATCGACACTTATGTTTATCGTGTCGGACTGCAGGGAGCAGAATATAGTTTCGGCACCGCGGTCGGGCTGTTCAAATCCGTGATCAGCTGTATTCTTGTTGGAATTTCTTATTTCATGGCAGACAAATTTGCGAATTATCGTATATTTTAAGGGAGGTGCGGGCATTGCAGGATAAATCGGTCTCTTATACCATTTTTCAGGTGATCAATCTGTTTTTTCTCATTGCACTGGCAATTCTCTGTATTCTTCCTTTTTTTCATATTTTAGCGGTGTCCTTCAGCGGGACCTCTGCGGTCACCGCGAATACCGTTCGATTTCTTCCGAAAGGATTCCAGCTGGATGCGTATATGAAAATATTCACAACCGGAACCCTGTTTGGATCTTTTCTGGTAACAATCAAGAGAATGCTGCTTGGAACGCTATACAGCATGCTTATCACAGTATCGGTCGCGTATCCGTTGTCTTTTCATTCTTCCCGGTTTCCCGGCCGTAAAATCTATGTCGCATTCTTTTTCTTTTCGATGATGTTCAGCGGAGGAATCATTCCATATTATATGCTGATCAATGAATTGAACCTGATGGACTCCATTTGGGCGCTGGTCCTGGGGGGAGTTCCCGTTGCGAACATGATCATCCTGCTAAATTTTTTCCGGGCGATTCCACAGGATATTTTTGAATCCGCACGAATCGATGGAGCATCGTATTACCGGATTCTGGCCAGCATCTATCTGCCGCTTTCTCTGCCGTCCCTTGCGACATTATCCATGCTGTGCCTTGTCGGGCACTGGAATGACTGGTTCGGCGGGCTGATCTATATGAAAAGCATTGAGAATTATCCTCTGCAAACCTATCTGTATAACGCTTATCAGAATGTGTCGGAGTTTTTTGTTTCCGGAAACAATACGCTGTATGATGCACCAAGACAGGCTGTACTCGCTGCACAGACCGTCATTACGATCATTCCCACTCTGATCGTATTCCCGGTCCTGCAAAGATATGTGAAAACAGGGCTTGTTCTTGGCTCGGTCAAGGGATAAAAATATTTTGTTTAGGAGAGAAAAAATGACAATGAATCTTCAAAAGGGCTGGAGTGTCATAGAGGACATCCATAGCATGGGCGAGAAATTTGAGATTTTCAAAGAGAATTTCGACCCGACGATGTTCGGCACTCCGGACATGAAGGCGATGCCTCCATGGGAACCGGTCAACCGGCTGGAACATCTTCAGCTTACCCTCGCAGAAAACCCGTATTATGGGTTTGGACTTCGCCAGTTTAATTTTTCGCCATGGTGGTACCGGAATGAATTTAATATGGATGAGACGTTCGAGTATGCAGTACTGTGTTTCAAAGCCGTCGATTATTTTGCGGATGTCTGGCTTAACGGATCCTACCTGGGCGCGCATGAAGGGTATAATACACCATTCTCATTCGAAGTAGGAGATATTCTGAAGCCGGGAAAGAATCTCCTGATTGTAAAAGTACGCGCGCCGCTGGATTTTGAAATCGCAGAAGGACATGAAAACGAGCGGTTTCTCTTCCTTTATCGAGACCAGATGAAAGGCACCTATGAGCATAGCGATACCTTTCTTCCCAGAGATGTCAACCCTCTCGGAATCTGGGATGAAGTCAGAATCGAATGTTACAAGGGGATTCGGATGGAATACAATCCCCATATTGACACGGACTTGTCGGATGATTTTACATCCGCCACCGTAAAAAGCAACTATACCCTGCATAGTGAAAGAGTGTTTGCCGGGGTGAGTGCTTTGCTGGAGATCCGCGAAACCGGAACACCGGATACTATTGCATCCATTCATCGAACCATCGATATCCGGAAAGGATCGAATGCGTTTTCATCTCAACTGCTTCTCGAGAATCCGAATCTCTGGAATGCATGGGAACGCGGATACCCCCATTGCTATGAGCTGATCCTGACCCTTAACGACAAAGAGAAAAATTTATTTTGCGACACCCAAAAATTCGGAGTTCGTAAAATGGAGATCATTCGAAATGAAAAAGAGGTTGCTTATATTCTTAACGGAGAAAAAATTTATCTGCGCGGCGCAACCTATTTTCCCGATGTTTACATTTCTTCCATGGAACGCCAGCGATATTTACGGGACCTCGAAAATGCAAAAGCAGCGGGGATGAATATCCTGCGCATCCACGTCCACAGTGAAAAGAACGAATTTTACGAATTGTGCGACGAAATGGGCATGATGATTATTCAGGACTCGGACTTTAACTGGACTCATCCAACGGATGCGAAATGGTCTGCGCGTGCGCTTAAAATGTATGAAGAAATGCTGCGCCGACTGGGAAACCATCCCTCCATCATCTGTTGGGTATGCATGAACGAAGCTCGGCTTGAGAGCTATACCACCACCTGTCCGGGGCCTCAGATGGTTCAAATGACGCAGCAGATGGATCCCAACAGGCCGTTTATCCTGGATTCCTGGGCGGCCAGCCATCCACTCAGCGGGGACAGCCACAACTATGAAGGATCTCTTCATGGCGCCCATACCCATTATACGAATATTTATGGAACATCCGAAAAATTCAACACCGAATTCGGCATGGATGCGCCGCCGGTTTATGAGACCCTCCGGCACGAACCTGCGATTCGGAAACTGCTCCCTGCTGTTCTGGACGGGACGGATCGGATCCAATATTATCAATACCGATATATCAAATTCTTCATTGAACATTACAGAATGCAAAAATTCACTCCATGCGGCGGACACGTCCAATTTCTATTCACCGACCCCGCACCCAGCAGCCTTTTTGGAATTTACGACCGTCTGGGGGTTCCGAAATACGCCGTGCGCGCGCTCAAAGAAAGCAATCAGCCGGTTGGCGTCATGATGGAAACGGACGGAAAGAAACCGATCGCGGTCTGGATCGTGAACGACCTTTTGAAAAGTTTTAAAAAAGCCCGGGTATGCTGGCAGATTGCCGACGATCAAAACAAGCTGGTCTTTCGCAGCGAGAACACCGTCGACTTTCCCCCAAACAGCCTTCTCAAGGTGTATGACTTTGATTTCCAGCCGGATCTCGAAAAGGAATATACCGTCCGGCTCAAATTATACGATGAAAACGGGGTGATTTTATCCGAAAATCTTTACGAAAAAGCATTCAATCCCCCGGAGCATGTCCCGGGACATCCCTATCAGATGCATCATGGACTTGCGCTTCGAATGTATTGGGAATGGCTTGAAAAATAAACAGATTGGAGGAAACAGATGAAAAAACAGACTTTCGCCCTATATTTTGCCAACAGAGGCACTTTCCCGGCATCGATCCTCACCTCCTCGAAACAGGAGATGATGACCGCACTGGAAGAATATGGATACCGTTGTATTCTTCCTCCTGAAGAGACTACGGCAAATGGCGCTTTTACAACAACAAAAGAGGGAATGGCTTATTCCGGATGGTTGAAGGATCATGAGGGGGAATATGATGGTGTCATTGTATCTTTGCCGAATTTCGGAGATGAAAATGGCGTCATGGCGGCGATGGCCGAAGTCAAGGTTCCGATTCTGATTCATGCGTTTCCGGATCAGGAAGGGAAAATGCATTATTCCGTCAGGCGGGATTCTTTCTGTGGGAAAATATCCGTCATGAACACGCTGCGTCAGTGTGGGCTGCATTTTACAGCATTTGAGCCGCATACGGTTTCTCCGAAAACGTTGAAATTCAAGAAAAACATCGATGATTTTGCAGCAGTCTGTCGCATTGTCAACGGAATGCGCAAATTTACCGTCGGACTCATCGGCGCCCGGGCGACCCCGTTTAAAACAGTCCGGTTTGATGAGATCGCACTCCAGCGCCTTGGAATTTCTGTTGAAACCCATGACCTTTCAGAATTGTTCCTTCGGGTGCAAAAAATCAATGCCGGGGATCCGAAAGTTCTCGAAAAAAGAACCCGGATGCAAGACTATTCGGACTGCAGCTGTGTCAACACGGAATCATTGGACCAGCTTTGCCGCCTTGGCGTGGCGATTGATGAAATGATCGAGGAATATGGATTTGACTGTATCGGAATACGCTGCTGGTCTGAAATCCAAGAGGTCCTGCATGTGGCTCCTTGTGTGATCCTGAGTGAATTAAACGACCGCCTGATCGAGGCATGCTGTGAGACGGACGCCTGCAATGCGGTAATCATGAGGGCTTTGCGCCTCGCATCGGGCAAACCGTCGGCTTGTATGGACTGGAACAACAATTTCGGAGAAGAGGAGGATAAATGCATTCTGTTTCATTGCGGTCCTACCGCGCAGAGCTTTTTACAAAACAAAGGCAGAGTCACCAACCATGTTTTACTGGCCTCTCCCGGAGAATGCTGCTTCGGAAGCAATGAGGGAAGACTTCGAAGCGGTCCTGTCACCTATTGCAGCGCAATCACCGAAAACGGGAATTTCAATGTCTATCTCGGGACAGGAGAAATCACAACGGACAGGATCGAGGAAGATTATTTCGGCAGCGCCGGTGTGGTAAAAATCGATGCTCTGCAGAAAAAGCTGATCGGCATTGGCAAAAACGGATTCAGACACCATATGGTTTTATCTCCGGGTTTATTTGAACTTCCTATAAGAGAAGCGTTCGAAAACTATCTGGGTTATAAAATAATCGAGATTCAGCGATAAGAATATTTTAAAAGAAGCAAACGATTGCCCTAAAAAACGAGGAGGAGAAGATTATGAAAAAAAAGATGTGTTTATTGTTAACGGTTGTGATGATTTTAACCACTTTTTCCATGAGCCTTGGCACAATACAGGCAGCGGAATATGATCCGGAACAGTCTTTTACAACAGCGGTTACCCCGGGCGGGATCGGCAATGACGGCATTAGCACAGTGAACATGCCCGGCGGATTTGCCGGAATGAAGATCACGGTGGGAGCGAAAAACATCAAAGTGACAGCGGTTGGCCGGTGGCATGCGGCGGGAAGCGCAGCAACGCGCGGAATGCTGATTACCAATCCGGATGGATCGCTTGTTCTTAATTATACAACGATAACCGCAACCGCGGCCGATGAGAACCATTTTGCCTATGCGGCACTGGCAGAGCCGGTCTTTTTGAATGCCGGCCAGTCCTACTATATTGTTGCGGACTTTCAAGGCGCATCCGATATTTTTTACTCCGGGTCCGCACAAACCGGCACAGCCGATGCTTCTTTGGATGGGATTGTCATTCTGAACGGGGCCTCCTGGAATTTTTATTCTGCTCCCGGTGTCGGATGGGGACCGGTTGATTTTAAATATATGACGGAATCCGCGAGCTCCAGCTCCAGCAGTTCCAGCTCCAGTTCAAGCAGCTCCAGCAGTTCTATCTCTTCTTCAGATCAATCCAGCATGGCATCCTCGTCGGAATCAATATCCGATCCGTTGAAAGGGCTTGTGAAAAAGCATTTTACATCGGTCGTTGAACTAAAAGGCATGCGGAATGCTTCCGGTGATGCAAATCCAATCGCTGCCGGGTGGGGCGGCATGAGAATAACCATGGGGAACAAACCGGTTCTTGTGACATCTCTCGGGAGAATCTATTCAACCGGCAGTGTGAAGAAGAGAAACATGCTTCTTGTTGATCTGGCGACCGATCAGGTTCTTGCGTCGACAGTGATCAACGTGCCGGACGGGACAACCCCTGGAACGTTTGTATATGGGGAGCTTTCTCAGAATGTCACGCTGCAGCCGGGGAAATCGTATGGCATTGTCTATGACTTCTGGGGACCGTCGGATGAGTGGTACGATGCCTCGATTCAATCTCATACAGGAGTGGCCTCTCTTGACGGGATCATGGTGATGAACCTTACAACAAATAAGCTGGAATATTATGAAGCGCCGGATACCGGATGGGGGCCTGTTGATTTTATTTATTATATCAGCTCATCGACCCCGGTGACGGGCGACAGCAACAGTGTACTGGGATACAGCTTCGTGCTGGCCATGCTGTCCATCGGGTTTATCCTGCTTTTCCTTGGCCGCAAAACGCGGACCGGCCAAAAATAGGAAAGGAGAAGGAAAGAAAATGAAATGTGTAAAAAAAGCCGCTGCAGTCATTCTCTCTTTGATCATTCTGGGCTCTTCCCTTGCCGTATCGTCTGCGGATACGCCAAATGAGCTCAAGTTTATACAGTCCATCACACTGGATGGCCTTCGAAATGCAAATGGCGACACCGCTCCTGTCGAGGCAGGCTGGGGCGGAATGAAAATAACAGTCGGGAAAAAAGATCTGTATGTAACCGAAGTCGGACGTATGAACGCAGACGGGAGTGCGAAAAAACACAATATGCTGATTGTCGATGCCAGTGACAATTCATTAGTGAAAGACGGCATATCGATCAATACACCAAACGATGCGAAAACAAAAGAATTTGTATATGCGAAAATATCCGGTGTTGTATTAAAAGCTGGAAAATCCTACTATATTGTCGCGGACTTTCAAGGAGTAAAAGACGCCTGGTACGATAAATCCACTGCCGTTACCACCAAAGATGCGGCAATGGATGGCTATGTCATGCTGAACCTTTCTACCAATGCATGGGCTTTTACCAAAGCCGCGAACATCGGATACGGCCCGGTGACATTTAAATATACGCTGGAAAAGCCTTCCGCCGGCTCAAAGGAATCGACATCCACCAGCAAAGGATTGGACACGAGCAGCAAAGGATCCAGCCAGTCGGGGGAAAACAAGGGAGGGGTCACAGAAAGTCGCAGCATCGACGAAATTCTTAAAACCGAGGAAATCCATGCCTATGTCAATCAATACTTCCTGAACGGGAAGAGGAATATCACCATAGGGGATGCGGGGAATTATGCCGGATGGGTCGGAATGAAAATCACGGTGGGGCCGGAAGCGATGATTGTAACGTCTCTTGGCAGGATATACGGAGAAGCGAGTGACGCAAAACATAACATGATCATTATCAATGCCGATACCAATGAAGTCGTTATTGACAATGTTAAAATCACGGGGGAGACAAAAGGGAAGATTTCCTACGTGAATCTGCCGAAGCCGGTTGTTCTGCAAGCGGGCATGTCCTACTATATCGCAACGGATGTGATGAGCTGGACGGATGAATGGTACGATTCTACAACAATAACCACGAATTCCGCAGCGCAGCTGAAAGGCGCGGTGCTGATGGGTCTGAATGGATGGGAATTCTTTGATGTGCCGGTAAGCTGGGGGCCTGTTGATTTTAAATATGTCAAGACAAAATCGGAACGCAGCACAGAATCGAAAATCGAGTCCAGTCTTGTCTCCTCCGGGGAGACAACCTCGGAGCCGGTTTCACAAGATGCTTCGGACAGCGCGAAAACCAGTGGATCCGGGATGCTTATCATGATTCTGGTGATCGGAACCGCAGCGCTGATAATAGCAGGAGCCGCTGCTTACTATGTTTTCATCAGAAGAAAAAGGAATACAGGCAATAAACAATAGGCAATAGAGAAAAGAAATAATATCCGTGTACCGCAAGGACCCCGGATTGCACGACGCATCTTCGATCCTTCCGGTACCGTCTGATTTCGCTGGATTCTGATAACAAAAACAGACCGTGCTTACGGTATAAAAGAAATACACCTCGCGTGCAATCTATTATAGGAGATATAAACAAATGTGTGAACAAGGCAGATTAACAGGGCAGGTCGCAGTGATCACCGGAGCGGCCCAGGGACTGGGCGAGGGACTGGCTATCCGGCTGGACAAAGAAGGCTGCAAGATCATCGTCGCCGACATCAATATCGACGCGGCGCAGAAAGTGGCGGCAAGGCTTCAAAATGCCGTCGCCGTCAAGGTGGACGTCACGGACGAGAGTCAGGTCGAGGCGATGGTCCGGACCGCTGTCGACCAATACGGCAGACTGGATCTTCTGGTCTCCAATGCGGCGATCCTCATCGCGAAACCCGTCGTGGAATTCTCCGTGGAACAGTGGCGAAAAATGATCGATGTGAACCTGACCGGATATTTTCTCTGTGCGAAGGCGGTGGCGAAGGTCATGATCCCGAATCGGAAAGGGAATATCATCCAGATCAACAGCAAGTCGGGAAAAAAGGGGTCGTCGAAAAACTCCGCCTATGCCTCGGCCAAGTTCGCCGGGATCGGGCTTACCCAGAGTCTGGCTCTGGAGCTGGCCGAGTTCGGGATCCGGGTCAACGCGATCTGTCCGGGCAACCTGCTGGACTCCACCTTGTGGAACGACGGACCGAACAGCCTGTTCAAGCAATATGCGAAGAATCAAGGCATCACGGAGGACCAGGTACGGCAGAAATATCTGAGCCAGGTTCCGCTCGGACGGAGCTGCCAGGTGGAGGACATCGCGAACGCCATGGTGTTCCTCGCCTCCGACCAGGCAAGCTACATGACCGGCCAGGCTTTAAATGTAACCGGCGGGCAGGAAATGAGATAAACGGTTTCGAATGAAACCGCCGCATGATGCGACGTGGCCGGTTACCAATGAAACCAAAGCTTGTAGAAGATAAACTGGTTTCTATATACCGGCGGACAGGAAATGAGATAAACGGTTGCAACATAGGGACGGTTCTTTTATTGCATACATAAACGAAATAAAATGCAATAAAAGAACCGTCCCTATGTTGCACCTATGATTCATTCGCATTCTCATAAATCGACTTTTTATCCTTCTCGGTCAATGCTTTTTCAATGATTGTGGCAATGGCGAGCACCACGAAGAGATTCGCGATGAACCACGTCAGTGTGAATTTCCATCCGAGCGACGAGACCTCGAAGAGCAGCAGTGGAATGCGGATGCTCGCGCTGGAACACAGGAAAATCAGGACATTGAATATCCGGCTTCCCTTTTTCAGAAGAATACCGCTGACCGGAAGAAGTGCGTACAGGGGGACTGCGGTAACCGCGCCGAGAAGAAAGGCGACAAGGATGCCCCGCAGTCCGGATTTTTCACCGATGATTTTTATCAGAGTCTCCGGTTCAATCCACACATCCATCAGTCCGATCAGGAGGAAGATGGGAGCGAGCATGAACACAAAGGTCAGTAGATTCCTGCCGGTGAAAAGAATCGCTTCTGTCCCGGTGGCGGGGGCAAAGACCAGAACGAGCAGATTTACAAGGAAAACAAGCAGAGGAAACCGATATTTCTTCATGCAAACACCATCCCTACCGCAAACGCCACCGCGAACGAAAACAGAAACGCAAGAACATTGCGGAGGACGGCTGCTTTTTTACCCAGATACCTGATTTCCAGCGGTATCGTAATAATGCCGACTGTTGTCAGGGTTGAGAGAAAGACGGCCATCTGTACAATGCCTGCGCCGTTCCTTATCAGTTCAGAAACGATCGGGAAAGCGATCAAGACCGGGACCAGGGCGATTGCGCCGACCAGGGAGGATATCAGCATGCCGGAGATACCGGATTTTGATCCAATGATCCGCTGTATTGTTCCCGCTTCCAGCACAGTAAGCAGCAGGCTGACCAGAAGCAGGATGGCAAGAAATTGAGGGAGCACATTGATAAACATTTTCCATGCTTTCTTTAGCGCCTGGCGCGTTTTTGTCTTGTCCTTCACAAAGGAAAGGATAAAAAGCCCAAGTGCGGATAAATAAAGAGTGTAAGTAAAAATCAAATCCATATATTCATTCCTATCAATTAAAATTCAAGGGGGCATTTTTTTTCAAGATTAAGAAATGCTATAACGCTCCGTTTGAGTTGGGTCAGGAGCGTTTCCTCCAAAGACAGATTGCGAGTTCTATCAAACAGCAGCATTTAACCCTTGGCATTTTTGCTTTATTATAGTATCATCAGAAAAAATGATATGTTGCATGTGCAACCTAATGAAGAGAGAAAAGATGGATCACTCGAAAGCTTTATTACAATCACAACGATCGAAATTATTCGAGGGCATCGGGCCAGAGGACTTGGACGAGATGCTGCTCTGCCTGTCTGTTACTTACAAGGAGTACAAGAAAGATGAAATGGTGATATGGGAAGGCGATACCACAAAGGATATCGGAGTAGTCTTGTCCGGAAGCGCCCGGTCCATCAAAATAGATCGCTCAGGCAGACTGGTTATCGTGACTTTACTGGAACCGGGCAGTCCGATCGGCATCCTGCTGGCTGCCGGTCATGGCCGTAAAAGCCCTGTATCCGTGCAGGCCCTGGAGGATCTCTCGGTGATGTTTATTCCCATTGAAAATATGATGGGGCTGTGCCCTAGGTTATGTCCAAGACATAAACGAATGATCTGGAATTTTCTCGACGGCATCGCGGAAAAAGCGCTGGTTCTGCATGATCGGAACGATTGCCTGATCAAGACCACGATACGGGAAAAGGTGCTGGCCTATCTGATGCAGATGTCCGGCAAAACCGGAACGCGTGTTTTTACAACTCCGCTTGACCGGGATGCGATGGCGGAATACCTCAACGTAGATCGCAGCGCCCTGTCCAGGGAACTGTCGTGGATGAAACGGGATGGGCTGATCGATTTTCATAAAAACAGTTTTGAAATTTTATAGCCTATCCGCCGAAGCATTTTCCAGACCTTTATCCTGTGCAATCCGCTGGATGACAACAGCGGCTTGCGCCATGACATTTTTCGACAGGGGATCTTTTTCCAATACCTTTGTATCTGCTTCTCCAAAAAACAATCCCATGGGCGTCAGGAAATTGATCCGGGTGATCCCCTTTTTTGGCGGATTTCTTCTCGGTTCTTTCCAAACGCCGATTTGACGGACCACTTCCTGCGAATAACGCAGCAGGGTTTGAATTTCCTTGTTGATTCCATCGTCGCATGCTTCGTAAAAACTTTTGGAATCGGAATTGCTGAAATAGTGCGCGGTATTGTCCGGATAAACCGCCAGATAATCGACATCGTTTTCTGTTCCGGTTTCCAGAATAAACCCCAGAATATTTTTCTCAATGGCTTTGTCTGCATGATATCCGGTTTTTTGCAATTCTTTCCATGCACAGATCTGGATTCGTGCATCAGAACGTGCGGTATATTCCAATAACAGCTGCTGCGCCTGCTTCATTTGTCTGCCGTTGATGAGCAGTACCACATCAGGAAACATTTTCTGCATCTCTACGGTATCGGTCTCACCAAACAAAATCGGACCCAGCTTATTTTCGGGCAGCCGCTTTTCCTTCTTCATCACTAAATGAAAAAAATCTTCCAGATAATCCGCATTCGTTTTCATCGCATGATCCTCCTTAAACAAATGACAAGAGCAGCGATTCTCCTAAATATTGAGTACAACCACTCCGCAGATGCCGATAAAAATACAAAGCAATGTCTTGAAATTCATTTTTTCTTTAAAAAACAGAACAGTGATGAGGGCGGTCATGATAATGGACCCGGCCCCGATCGACGGAAAAACGATCATTGCCGATGCCGTTGACGAAAGATACAGAGTGCCGTAGTTTTGAAAAGCCGTGAATATTCCGCATAAAACAACATTCAGCAATAAGCCTTTTGACTGAAAGGCGGAAAGATGCAGCTCCACGTTTTTGCTTTTCAGAATTATTAGATACGCAAGATAAATCAGCGTTACGGTAGAAAATCCCACCCACATGAATTCAAAGGACTGCACACCGGGCTGCCGGTATTGATGGTATTTCAGGAGCGTCGAGGATATGCCGTTTCCTAAAAAGGCTAAAAAAGAATAAAGCAGCCATTGATACGAAATACCGCGACGGGGTTCACCGGCTTTCTTCTCCCCGGAAAAAGCGGATAAAAGAATGGTGACCACAAATAAGACAAAGCCAATGACATGGGTATACTCGAATTTCTCTTTTAAAAAAACGACACCGAACAGAACCGGCAAAACCGTTCCGAACCCCATTATGAGATTGGTCAAGGCAAGAGATCCGCATTGGATGGCCTTTAATAAAGCCGTGACCGTCAATGTGAAACTGAATCCGAAAACAAATGCCAGGCTGAACGTCAGCAAATTGATATCGAAACTGAATTTACTGATGACAAAGAAAATAATAGCGGCTAAAAATGCAATGAGACAATAGAAAATCACACTATCGGAGGTCTTCTTATTGTATTTCCCATTAAAAAATTTGATCGATGAAACCTGCAATGCAGAAAACAAAATAACAAGGAACAGACTGATATACGGCATAGAAACCTCCCTGGATATAAGCGGATGATTTCTAATAAATATATCACAATCCGGATGGAAATCAATGCAATTGCTTCTGAAATATAGAAAATATGCAAAAATCACAGAGATAAATTCGGAATAACCCTGTCGTTATGCATTTTGTTGACGCATTATAAAATTATGCACAAATAAATTAAAAAATGGATTGACAATGGTGTGTATAGGTGCTAATATTTAGGCAACCTAACTAATATAAGCCATATTTAATCAACCTAACTAAATAGAAAAAGAGGATCGCAGTATTATGAATAGCAAAGCGGTAGATCAGCAAATTATCCGAGAAACTAATCAGTATCTGATGCTGGATCTGATTCGCAAGAATAAAAGTGTCACACGCGCATTTTTATCCAGCGAGTTGAAGTTGAGCGCACCCAGCGTGTCAAGCAATATCGAGAAAATGATCCAAAAAGGGATATTGGTTGAGAAGGGCATTGACCAGTCAGACAAGGAAAAATTGGGGCGAAAAGGGATTATCATTGAACTGATCAAGGATTTTGCCTATATTGTATCAGTGGATTTATCCGGAACATCCCTTAAAGTTGCCATCAGCAATATTTACGAAGAGATGATCGGTTTCCAGGAAACCGAGATTCTTGAAAATGACAATTGTGACAGCATCAACAAGAAAATGATCCAGCTGATCAATCAGACATTAAAAAAATACAGAATAAAAAAGGATTCCATTGCGGTGATTGTTGTCGCATATCCCGGCGTGATCAATGAGGTTACCGGCGAAATCAAATATGTTCCAAAATTCACCGGCTGGGGCGAAATCAATCTCAAGGAATATCTGGAAAAACATTATAAAGCAAATGTTGTTATCCGAAACGACATCAATCTGATTGCGATCGGGGAAGCCCAGTATGGGATCGGAAGAGATGTTCAGAATTTTGTACACATCAATGTCGAGGTGGGGGTAGGCGCCGGGTTGATCCTAAATAAGAAGTTATACAGCGGAAGCCATTTCGCCGGCGGTGAAATATGCTTCATGATGCCATCCGAGGCAAGCCTGGAAGAGTTCCCGGACAAAGGGCAGGGCCTGCTGGAATCGCTTATCGCCATTCCACAGATCAAGAAAAATATCGCGCAGGCATTAGGGAGAAAGAAAGAAGAAATAACCATCGGGGTGATCAATCAGCTTTATAAAGAGGGCAATGGGGTGGTAAAGGCTGAAATTCAGCGGGTAGCAAGGGTTTTAGCCATTGCGATTGTCAATATCGTCGCTCTGCTTGATGTAGAACTGATTGTGCTTGGCGGAAGCATCACCAGACTGGATGTGGATTTGGTAGAGAAAATCAAATCACTGATTCAGAACATCGTCCCCTTTGTTCCTGACATCAAATTTTCAAACATGGAGAACAACAGCTGCATCAAAGGCGCGTTTGCCATCGGTGCGGAACAGATAATAAAAGAATTGGTTAGGAAATAATACGAATTTCAATATAGGATTCTTAGACACAGCACATTGATAATTTAAAATGGGTTACATAATTACAAGGATAGTTCTATGAGAAGTGAAAAAAGGCTACCCTGTCTTTCTTATACAAATTTTTAAGCTTTTTCAATCAAATAAAAAAATATGCAAGAATTTATGATGAAAATATGAAACAGTAAAACTACAATGTTTTGTCTATATAAACCATAATGCTTTACCGTCATGATCATATATTTTAGAAAAGAGGAATAAAATGAATTTCAACTCAACAGTAAAAGGCTCATTGCTCGAAGGCTTCTATCCGGCAGGATGGGACATGGATAAAATCAACCAGTGCTGCAGCCACAATCCGAACGAAATAGAAGACCGGCAGTCTTATTGGAACAAAGAATTCACCCCTGCCTGCTGCGACAGCCTTCCAGACTTCGATGTGAAACTGGGCCATGAGATTGCCCTGGAAATCAAAACAACCGGTGACAGAAGCCAGAAACTGGCATTGATCCTTCCTGTCGGCCCCATGGGCATGTATAAATGGATCGTCTACTTTCTCAAGGCCTGGAATGTATCCTGCAAGCATGTGTTTTGTTTCAATATGGATGAATGGGCGGATTCGGAAGGCAATACCCTGGATTCGGTCAACCATGCCTCATTTCAATACGCGATGGAGACGAATTTTTACAATCTGCTGGGGGATCTGACCATCCCGGTGTCGCAAAGGAACTTTGCCACCAAACAGAATCTTCCGGCTTATCCGGCAAAAATAGCAGACCTAAAAGGAAAAGGCGCCCGCCTGGTAACGGTTTACGGGATAGGAAGAATGTGCCATATCGCATTTTGGGAACCGCACTTCGCTGCAGAATTCGAAAACGACGAGGAATGGAAAAAACAATGCTTCCGTCTTGGCGCAAAATTGCATCCACTGACCATCGAGCAGAATGCTCTTACCAGTTTTAAAAGCAGAACCCCCCTTGTGCCTTGTACAGCAAATACCATCGGGCCCGGGCTGTTCCTCCAGTCCGACCGCATGATCGGCGGAGCGGACGGCGCTTTTTCAAGAGGGATGCAGTGGCAGGGGATGTCTCTTTGGATGACCTTGCGTTATGGACCGACACGATGGATCACCGCCAGCTATATTCCTACAATACCAGGCACCTTGTTTTACTTGAAAGAACTGGCAGGTCCCCTGGACGCTGAATGCAATTGACGCTGAATGCAACTAGTCCGGAAGACAAATTATTAAATTACAAATTGCTAAAATGACTAAAGGAGGAAAAAAATCATGTCCGCTTCCACTATTGCTGAAAAAAATATGGAGAATTACAAGAACAAAAATCTGTTTACCACCGTCTCGAAATTTTCGAAGGATTATATGGCTGTTGTCGCCATTCTGATCATGGTCGTTGTATTCTCTTTTGCCTCTCCCTATTTTTTTACTGAACTGAATCTGAAAAACATCCTGCTTCAAACTGCAACTGTAGGTGTTGTAACAATCGGGCAGGCCCTGCTGATCGCTACCGGCCAATTCGACCTTTCCCTCGGTCAGAATGCCTGCTTCTCCGGATGTGTGGCTGCCTATCTGATGGGGATCATGGGAATCAATCCGTTTGTTGCGATTCTGATCGCTTTACTGGTCGGAACAACGATTGGCGCCTTGAATGGCTTCTTATACGCTTATTGCGGGATTCCTGCCTTCATGGCTACTCTTGGACTTCAAAATGTTGCAAAGGGGCTTGCGAAAGTTATTACAAATGCGACTCCGATCGGCAATCTTCCGGAGCAGATCTCGTTTTTAGGCAGAGGCTATATCGGACCTGTGCCAATCTGTGTCATTATTCTAATCGGGCTGTTTGTCCTGATTGCATTCATGGTTAAGAAAACCAAGTTCGGCCGTTCTATTTTTGCAATCGGCGGCGGCAGCGAGGCATCCTTCTTTTCGGGAATCAATGTGAAAAGGGTCTCTTTCCTGACGTTCACCATTGCAGGATTTTTCGCTGCTTTCGGAGGAATTATCCTGATCAGCCGGTTGAATTCCGCAGCAATCACAAACGGGAACAACTATGAATTCGATGCGGTGATCGCGTCTGTTGTCGGCGGACTAAGCCTGACCGGAGGAAAAGGCAAAGTCATCAATGCCCTGTTCGGATCGATTTTCCTCGTAATGTTCTTTAATGGAATGACAATGCTGAACGTGGATCCATTCTGGCAGGATGTTTTGAAAGGGGTCGTTCTTGTTGCCGCAGTAGGACTCGACGTTTTCCGTAACAGGAAAAGACAATAGAAAATGGGGGTGAAAAAATGACGGCTGAAAAAGATTATATCTTGGAGCTCAGGAACATATCCCAGTCGTTTCCCGGCGTCAAGGCACTGGATAATGTATCCTTCAAAGTGGAACGCGGCAAGGTGCATGCTTTGGTAGGAGAAAACGGAGCAGGGAAATCAACCTTGATCAAAGTGCTTGCCGGTATTTATACACATTATCAGGGGGAAGTCTATCTGGAAGGCGAAAAGTATGTGGTGAAAACACCGCATGATGCGCAGCATCACGGGATGAGCGTCGTGCATCAGGAATTGAAGCTTTCTGAAACCCTTACCGCCACAGAGAATATTTTTCTGGGCAACTGGATGATGAAAAACGGTCTGGTCGACTGGAAGGGAATGAAGAAGAAGGCCCATGCGATGATTGCTGAGCTTGGCATGGATATCGACGTGGACGAGCTGGTGGAAAATCTGAGCGTTGCGAAAAAGCAAATCATTGAAGTTTGCAAAGCCATCAACCTCAATTGCAAACTGCTGATTATGGATGAGCCCTCCGCCACGCTGACCGACAGGGAGCTGGATGTCCTGTTCGATATCATCGAGCGTCTGACGCAGCATGGGATAACCATTATTTATATTTCGCATAAATTGGATGAGATTTTCAGAATATGCCATAATGTCACGGTTCTCCGGGATGGACAGCATATCCGGACCATGCCGCTGAATACGGTGAACCGTCAGGAACTGATCAATCTCATGGTGGGCCGCGAGCTTGGCCTGGAATATCCGAAGGATATCATCGAAACGGGTGAAACAATTTTGGAAGTGGACCATCTGACTCGCAGAGGGGTATTCCATGATGTGTCCTTTGATCTGAAAAAGGGGGAAGTCCTGGGAATTTCCGGATTGGTCGGCTCAGGACGGACAGAACTTGTCCGGGCGATTCTGGGAGTGGATAAAGTAACCAGCGGAACAATTAAATATAAAGGGAAGGAGATTGTGAACAAAAATTTTAAACAGGCGATTGACCGTGGATTCAGCCTTGTGCCGGAAGACCGGAAAAAACAAGGCCTGATCCAGATATTCTCTGTCAGAGAGAACATCTGCATGGTCAGCATCGACAAGTTGATCTCCTATGGGATCATCAACGGCAGAAAAGAACGTCTTAAAGCCGAAGAGTATGTGAAAAAGCTTAACATTGCTTTATCAAGCATCATGACGGAAGTCCAATATCTGAGCGGCGGCAACCAGCAAAAAGTAGTCGTTGCGAAATGGCTGATGCAGGACAGCGATGTCATCATTCTCGATGAACCGACCCGAGGAATTGATGTCGGAGCAAAATCTGAAATTTACAGGATCATCAATAACCTTGTCAAAGCCGGGAAAAGTGTCATCATGATTTCATCCGAACTGCCTGAAATTATCGGTATGAGCGATCGGGTCATCGTCATGCATGAAGGGCATTGCTCCGGAAAATTGAACCGGGAGGAGCTTTCCCAGGAAAAAATCATGTCCCTTTGTGTTTAAAAAACAGTAATTTATTCACCGTAATAATCACGTCAATTTGCTCACTGAAATAACATGTCACTTTGCGAACAGAAGAATTTTATCTAATCTAATATGTATATGTGTATCTACATACATACTAAGTTTAAGGGAGGAAATGTTAAAATGAATAGGATGAAAAAAGTATTAGCCATTGTACTTACCGCAGGAATGTCTGTCAGCCTGCTTGCCGGATGTGGCGGAGCCGCTAAAACAAGCACTTCAGGTTCAGCTTCCACTTCAACTGCCGCTTCAACTGCCAAAAAAATGAAAATCGGTATTTCCCTTGTATATATAGGAGATGAATGGTGTGCCGCGGTTGCCGATGAATTTGCAAAACAGGCAACCACCTATGGTTATGAAGTAAGTCTTCAAGACGGCAACCTGGATAATGAGACTCAAACAAAGCAGATCGAGAACTTTGTCACACAGAAATATGATCTGATCATGGTTGATCCAATCCTCGCAGACGGTATCGTTCCAGCGATCGAAACAGCAAAAAAAGCTGGAATCCCGGTTATGGCATTCGACTCTCCGGCCAATTACAAGGATCTTGTATCCTATGTTTCCTGGGACAGCTATGAAACAGGTAAAATCATCGGGACTTATCTGCATGACAAAATCAAAAACAATATGGGCGGCAAAGCCAGCATTGTTCTGTTAACCATGGCTTCCCCTGTTGCAATCGGCGAGCGGATCAAAGGCGTCAAAGAAGCTTTGGCCGATCTGAAAATCACTTATGTTGCAGAACAAGAGTACGAAGGAAATCGTGAAAAAGCTGCCAATATCGTTACCAATGTAAAAGAAGCGTTTGATTTCGTGATCGCAGGACAGGACAATGGCGCATGGGGCGCAGTTTCAGCTTTAGAAGCATTGAAGAATACAAAAGTGGAATGCTATTCCATGGGCGCATACGGTAAAGAATGCTTTACAACACTGACCAAAGGAACGTCCAACTATAAAGGTTCTGTTGCAGTATCTCCTTCAGAATTGGTAAAATCCTGCTTTGAAACAGCAAAATCTTATTTCGCAGGATCTAAAACCATTCCGGCAAGAACAAACATCAGCCTTGACTTGATCAATGTTGAAAATATCGCAAAATATCTTGAAAAAATCAAATAATCCGCATTGATGAAAATCAGTGGGGCACAACGCAAAGTGGACAGCTTATTTTATGTTTTCAAAGAGATTGAGTTATAAATGCATCAATAAAACCCCCGCTGACAGCGGGGGTTTTATCGAATCAATCCGTAATCAGAAAATTCATTCATCAACCACGGAATGGAACATAGGGACGGTTCTTGTGCAATATGGGTGCAATATGGGGACGGTTCTTATATTGCATAAACGGAATAAAATGCAATATAAGAACCGTCCCCATATTGCATCTCGTTTATGAAACACAAGAACCGTCCCTACATTCCACCCACAGACTCCTGGCATGAAAAATCGATCACAGCAGAATGGAGACAGATATGAAAAAAATCATCAATTGGGGGATCCTCGGTGCAGGCGGCATCGCAAAAAGAAGAACCCTGCCGGCAATGAACCAGGTCGGAAATGCAAGGATTCTTGCAATCATGGATAAACGGTACGACGAACTGGTTCAATTATCCAAAGAATACAATATTCCCTATATCTATGAAAGGGAAGAAGACCTGCTGGAAAATCAGGAAATCGATGCGGTCTATGTGGCCTCGCCGGTGTCATTTCATAAAGAACAGGCATTGAAGGTCCTTGCCGCCGGGAAACACCTGCTGCTCGAGAAGCCATTGGGCCTGGACCTGGACGAAGAGGAAGAAATCGTGAAATTCAGTCAGAAGACTGCGGTGAAATCCGGCGCAGCCATGGCGATGCGCTTCCATGACGGACATCGTAAAATTCAAGCTCTTGTACAAGACGGAAAATTAGGCCGGATTGTCAGCTGCAGAGCGCAGCTGACCTGCTGGTTCCCCGATATGGAGAACAACTGGCGACAGATTCGAAAAATGGCAGGCGGAGGTTCTTTGACAGACATGGGCATCCACTGCGTCGATCTGCTGCGATATATTCTTCAGGACGAAGTCGACCGGGTCGGCGGATTTGTCGACACAAAAACATTTCATTATGAGGTGGAAGATTCCGCTTCTATTCTCATGAAGATGAAAAGCGGCGCGGTTTGCTATATTGATGCCTACAACAATATTCCGGACGCTGCGGCAAAATGCTTTCTAGAGATTTATGGGACAAAAGGAAGTGTCATTGCAAACGGCACCATCGGGCAAGATGGCGGCGGATCAATCGCTGTGACTCTTTCCGATCAATCCGAAGGCTATCAAAGCAATCAAAAACGGGAGGATGTCTCTTACGGCGGACTGTTTAAATTCGAAAAAGTCGATATCTATGCAAAACAGATCGAATCCTTTTCGAATTGTCTCCTGAACGATACTTCGCCGGAAATCAGCCTGATGGACGCGTACAATGATCTCAAGGTGATTGACTGTGCATATGCGGCAGCGAAAGAAGGAAAAATCCTTCCGGTCAAATAGGGATAATAGGGATAACAGGAAAAAGAAGAACAGTTGAAATCCGGATATTATTTTGAAGAAAAAAATACAGATAGTAAAGAAGGAATCAAACAGTATGACAAGATCTTTATTGGAGCAATGCATATACGAAGAGGAAACCCTGCAATTCGACCGGTTTTCCCAGAGCGACGCGCTGATCCTGGGAATGAAGCTGGTTGAGCAAAGTCTGCTGCAGCCCAAGCCGGCAGCGGTCGAAATCGTGTTGAACGGATTGACGGTGTTCCGGTATTTTCCGGATGGAACGACGCGATATAACGAACAATGGCTTCAATGGAAACGAAACACGGTCAATATGAAACAAATGAGCTCTTTGCGTGTTTTTGCAGAACTGGAGCAGTCAAAGGAGACAATGGAAGACTGGTTCCTGGATCCCAAAGAATTCGCCGCCTGTGGCGGAGGCTTTCCAATCCGCATAAAAAACAGCGGCGTGGTAGGATTCATCGGGGTATCCGGTCTGCCTCACCTGCAAGATCATGAAGTGGTGATCAATGCATTGCAGGACTACTTGAAAATGGAATGATAGATCGCTTTCTGATACAGACATTATTTCAATCCCATCATGGTATGCAGAACTAAATCCACTGACCTTGAATGTATTGCTTTCAAGACCGGTGGATTTTTTATAGCTGAAACCCGGTGGGAAATACAAAATACGAAACATGGCACAACTTGAGTTGTAACAAATTAACTGAAGTGGATAAAAAATTGTTTATTTTCAATAAACATACAAGCAAATATGTAGCTATATCGCTAATAATATGCCAAAATCGCAAATTGGTATTTACAAAAATGTGCTAATATGCTAAATTAGTAAGCGTAAACAAAGAAAAAATTGTACATAATAAACAAATGAAGCTGAAATGAGAACGAATTCCATTACAAGTCTGGTTGTAACAAACAAACAAGACAGAAAGGTGGGGGAATATGTCCCGATACATGCATTTATCAATATATGACGAGGAAAAAATCGATAAAATCATGGTTTCGCTCTCTTCGAAAATACGGCGGGAGATTTTACGCCTGATTGACCAATCCAGCTATAACGTGGTTGAAGTGGCACAGAAACTGGATATTCCTGTATCCACCGCAGCATTTCATATTAAAAATCTACAGGATGCGGAACTGGTGAATATACAGATCAAACCGGGACAAAGAGGATCCTCCAAGATTATCAGCAGGAAAATCGACGAAATCAATATTAACTGTTCTGTGCCGTCCGGCATCATGGATGTTGCCACGATGAATCTCAATATTCCGATCGGAAGCTTTTCGGATTGTAATGTCACCGCAAGCTGCGGAATGGCGTCAGAAGAGAATATGATCGGGTTTGATGACACCCCGGGCGTCTTTTTCAGTCCGGAAAAGCAAGAAGCGCAGATGCTCTGGTTTACGACCGGGTATCTGGAATATAAAATCCCGAATTACTTTATGGAAAAAGTTGCGCCGATCGGCCTTAATTTCAGCCTGGAAATATGTTCGGAAGCACCGAATTACCGGAATGACTGGAAATCGGATATCACATTCTGGGTGAATAAGACAGAAATTTGCACATGGACATCCCCCGGAGACCTGGGCGGACGGCGGGGCCGCCTGAATCCCCCGTGGTGGTCGGATCTGTCAACCCAGTACGGATTGCTGAAAACAATCCGCATCAATGGAGACGGAACCTATCTGGATGAAAACAAAGTATCCGGGATCGGGGTAGCGGATCTGCGTATACAAGAGGGCGAATATTTCACATTACGGATCGGCGTGAAACCGGATGCCAAAAATCTGGGCGGATTGAATCTTTTTGGCGAAAAATTCGGAGATTACAAACAAAATATCATGATGCGCCTTGACTATAAAGCAAATTAAACGGAGGATCTACATGGTGACTGACAACATTGCACGAACAGAATTTCCCAATCCGATTTTTGAGAGAAAAAATTGGAAAACCCTGAATGGGTCGTGGCAGTTTGCATTTGATTATGAAAACAAGTATGAGAATGCAGACATCGGAAAAATCGAGTATCCGCTTGCCATTCAAATCCCTTTCTGTTATGAATCCGCGCTCAGCGGGATCGGAACGGACAAGACCTGCGAAAACATCTGGTATAGCCGTCTGTTTATTCTGACAGAAAAAGAATTGTCCGGCAGCATCCTGCTGAAGTTCGGAGCAGTGGATTATACGGCGAAAGTATGGATAAACGGGTGCTACGCAGGCCGGCATGATGGCGGATACACCCCTTTCACCTTTGATATCGCCCGGTATGTGCGGGAAGGGGAGAACCGGATCACGGTGAAAGCCCAGGACAGCTATTCCAAAGAATTTCCCCGCGGGAAACAGATGTGGGAAAAAGATCCGGATCTATGCTGGTACACCAACAGCTCCGGAATCTGGCAGAGTGTCTGGCTGGAATTTACCGGCGACAATTACATCACCCGTGCGCACATCACCCCGGATGTGGATAAAAACCAGGCGCATTTCGAGATTGTCACCCATCATCACAGCAATGTGGCCATTAAAGCGGTGCTGAGCAAAAACGGAGAATATCTCGGAGAAGCGACCGTGATTCCCGTCGATGGCAAAAGTATTTTGAATTACACGTTCGAAGAATGCAGTGCGCGGGCTGTTTTCGACCTTTACTGGTCCCCGGAATTCCCGGTACTGATTGATGTGGAATTGATTCTTACAGAGGACGGAGTGGAACAGGACCGGATCTATACTTACTTCGGCATGCGCAAGATCCATATCGAGGGAGACCGGCTGTTTATCAACAACCAGCAGCTGTATCAACGGCTGATCCTGGACCAGGGCTACTGGCCGGACAGTCTGGTCACCCCGCCATCCGACGAAGCGATACAGAAAGATATCCAGCTTACAAAAGCCATGGGATTCAACGGCGCCCGCAAGCATCAGAAGATGGAAGACCCCCGCTATTATTACTGGGCGGATAAACTGGGCCTTCTGGTATGGGGCGAATTGCCGGCCGCGTATGACTTTACGTTCGATTCGCGCTGCCGTCTGATGAAAGAGATGTGCGGATTCATCGAACGGGACT
>CAZJXH010000013.1:0-26314 GCA_964549475.1 uncultured Oscillospiraceae bacterium | reverse complement strand
AGAAGTTGGAAAAACATCGTATGTTATCGATACAGAGAAATGTATTAAATGCGGTGCTTGTCAAGAAGCCTGCAAATTTAGTGCGATTATCCGAAAGTGAGTCATCACTGTAAAAGGAGTGTGAATTTGTGAATATGGTCACGTTAACAATTGATGGAATCAAGGTTACTGTCCCACCAGAATATACCATACTGGAAGCCGCAAAAAAAGCGGGGATCTCCATTCCGACTCTTTGCTATTTGAAAGGTGTGAACGAAGTTGGCGCCTGCAGGGTCTGTCTTGTGGAAGTCGTCGGAGCAAGAGCATTGTCAGCGGCATGTGTACAGCCGGTCGCAGAAGGCATGGTTGTCAATACGAACAATACCAGAGTGAGAGCGACAAGAAAATCAACGCTCGAATTGATCCTGTCGGATCATAATACCAACTGTCTGGAATGCATCCGCAACCAGAATTGCGAACTGCAAACACTGTCCAACGTGTATGGAATCAGAGGAAACGCATTCAACGGTGTCAAGAGCATGGGCGAAATCGACAAGAAGTCCTTTTCCATTGTCAGGGATCCGAGCAAATGCATCCTGTGCGGCCGCTGTGTTGCCGCATGCAACAAGCAGGAGATCGGTGTCCTTTCATTCATCAACCGAGGATTCGAAACAAAAGTAGGACCCGCCTATGATGTCAGCATGGCGGATGCGCCCTGCATCTATTGCGGCCAGTGCATTATCGCATGCCCGGTCGGCGCTTTATACGAAAAAGAAGATACAAACCGTGTATGGGATGCGATCAACAACCCGAAGAAGCATGTTGTCATGCAGGTAGCACCAGCTGTCCGCGCGGCGATCGGCGAAGAATTCGGACTGCCGATCGGCACAAGAGCGACCGGCAAGATGTTCGCAGCAATGAGAAGATTCGGAGCAAACAAAGTGTATGACACCAACTTCGCAGCGGATCTGACCATTATGGAAGAAGGGACTGAATTGCTGGGCAGGATCAACAACGGCGGAGTTCTGCCGATGATCACTTCCTGCTCTCCGGGATGGATCCGTTTTGCGGAATTCTACTATCCGGATTTCCTTCCGAACCTGTCAACCTGCAAATCGCCTCATCAGATGATGGGTGCTATCATCAAGACATATTATGCAAAACAGAACAATCTTGATCCCAAAGACATCTTTGTTGTTTCCGTCATGCCTTGCACATCCAAGAAAACAGAATCTTCCAGGGATGAAATGGAAACAGGGGATGGATTGAGGGATGTGGATGCCGTTATTACAACAAGAGAACTGGCCAGAATGATCCGGGAAGCCGGAATCGACTTCAATACACTTCCTGACGAAGGCCCCGATCAGGATCTCTTGGGAGAATACACCGGTGCTGCCGTCATTTTCGGAGCGACCGGCGGAGTCATGGAAGCCGCGGTCCGTACAGTTGCGGATATCTTGAACGAGACAGATGCTCCGGTTATCAATTTCAATGAGATCCGTGGGATCCAGGGAATCAAAGAAGCGATTGTAACGGTTGGAGGGAAGACTCTCCGTCTCGCTGTCGCACATAGCGCCAGCGCCGCAAGACACCTGCTGGATGCGATCCGCAATGGCACTGCGCCTGAATACACTTTCATTGAAGTGATGGGCTGTTCCGGCGGCTGTGTATGCGGAGGAGGACAACCCCAGGTATGTGCGCAGGATCTGATGGACATTGATATCAGAACCGAGAGAGCAAAGGCGCTTTATCAGGAAGATGAGATCCTTCCCGAAAGAAAATCCCATCAGAATACGCAGGTCGCGGAACTGTATAAGAAATTCCTGGGTGTGCCGAACGGGCATCTTGCTCATGAATTGCTTCACACTCATTATAAAGAAAGAGAAATTTATCCGCTCGGATTGGTCGAAAAAAGCCTGGATGCCTGATCAATAAAAGAAAAACGACGCAAATGCCTTATTAAAAAATTAATAAGGCATTTGTTTTTAATTATTGACAGAACCCATTAAGATTTATACAATATATTGTATGCTTATATTTCCTAGAAATGGGATTATTTTATGCAACTTGAAAAAATAAATATTGGAGGTGATTGCCATAGATACATTAAGTATCATCATTGGCCTGGTCATCGGGTTAGTTTGTGGAATTGCTGTGATTACAGCTTTTTATCAACTTGGATTCAGTAAGAAGAAGAAAAGTCAGGATGAAGCCAGAGACAATGCTGAGATGATTGCGCAGAAAGAATTGATGGAAGCGCAAAAAACAGGTGAAAGCAGAAAAAGAGAACTCCTTTTACAAGCGAAAGAGGAGATACACAAAAGCAAGCTTGAATTAGAAAAAGACATTAAAGAGCGGAAAATCGAATTACAGCGGGACCGGAACCGGATCGAACAAAAAGAAGAGAATCTGGACAAAAAAGTGGAAGCCCTTGAATCAAAAGAAGAAGCCCTTGAATCCAGAGTGAGCGATGTGCTTGCGATGGAGGAGAAAGCCAGAGAAATCGAGAAGCAGAAAATATTCGAATTGGAGAAAATTTCCAATTTGACCGTTGAAGAAGCTCGGTCATTTGTATTGGACCAGGCAAGACAGGAATATCGGCATGATTTTGCTGTGATGCTCAAACAAATGGAAGAAACCGCAAAAGAAGAAGCCGATACCAAAGCAAAAGAAATTATTGTCAATTCCATTCAACGATATGCGGCGGATTACGTATCAGAAAACACCGTTTCTGTTGTGACTCTGCCGAATGACGAAATGAAAGGAAGAATCATTGGTCGCGAGGGCCGCAACATTCGAGCGATTGAAACCATTACAGGCGTTGATTTGATTATTGATGATACACCTGAAGCGGTTATTTTATCCAGCTTTGATCCGGTCCGCCGTGAAATTGCGAGAATCACCATCGAGAAATTGATCATCGATGGAAGAATTCATCCTGCCAGAATTGAAGAAATGGCAGAGAAAGCACGGAAAGAAGTCGAAGCTGTCATTAAGCAGGAAGGCGACCGTGCAGCATTCGACACCGGAATCATGGGCCTGCATCCGGAAGTCATCCGACTGCTGGGCAAATTAAAATATCGTACAAGCTACGGCCAGAATGTTTTGCAGCATTCTCTGGAAGTATGCTGGCTGTCCGGGATGATCGCCGCAGAACTCAACCTTGACATCATGATGGCGAAACGTGCAGGATTGCTTCATGATATCGGCAAAGCCGTTGATTTCGAGATGGAAGGTTCCCACATCACGCTGGGTGCCGACGTTGCAAGAAAATACAAGGAAGGCCCGATTGTCATCAATGCCATCATGTCCCATCATGGCGATGTCGAGCCGGATAATCTGATTTCTGTACTGGTAGCGGCAGCGGATGCGATTTCCGCCGCAAGACCGGGTGCCCGTCGTGAAAACCTGGAAACATATGTCAAGAGGATTCAGAAACTGGAAGAGATCGCCAATTCCTTCGAGGGCGTCGAGAAATCCTATGCAATCCAAGCCGGCCGCGAGATCCGCATCATGGTCAAACCGGATACGATCAAGGATGACGACATGATATTGAAGGCCCGTGAGATCTGTAAAAAGATCGAAGAAGAGATGGATTATCCGGGACAGATCAAAGTGCACATCATCCGTGAGACAAGAGCGACGGATTTTGCAAAGTAGATCGATCTGGATAAACAAGGACAAATAGTATGAACCTTCGCAATGATGAGCAACTGCGCTGAAAAATAAAAGCTGGAAAATAGAATAGGAAGAAGATGGAAAGATGCGATCGTATCATAATACGACCGCATTTTTTATACTGTTTGTGGTATAATTACGGTAATTGTCATATATTTTCTTTTAGGGGGATTTTCTCATTGAATGTACTATTCATCGGCGATATCGTAGGATCAAGCGGAAGACTGATTATCAAGGAACAGCTGGGGCTGCTGAAAACAAAATATAATATTGATCTTTGTATTGCCAATGCGGAAAATTCCGCTGCTGGGTTAGGGATTACCGGATCGATTGCAAAAGATCTTTATTCCTGCGGAATTGATATTATTACTCTGGGCAACCACACATGGTCAAAAAATGAAATCTTTAATTATATCGACTCCGATGACCGGATGGTTCGTCCTGCGAACGGTGCGCCGACGTGGCCGGGGAAAGGGTATGCGGTAAAGAACACCCCCAATGGAAACGTCATTGTGATCAATCTTCTCGGAAGAGTTGGAATGGATCCCGCCAATTGCCCGTTTGAGTGTGCAGACCGGATGCTGGACGAATTAAAATCCCGATATGATACAAGGATGACCATTATTGATTTCCATGCAGAGGCGACCTCGGAGAAACATGCGTTCGCACGCTGGCTCGATGGGAGGGTTTCTCTGGTTGTCGGCACACATACCCATGTTCAGACGGCGGATGAACAGATCTTTGACCGGGGAACCGGGTTTATTACAGATGTTGGCATGACAGGGCCTTATGACAGTATTCTTGGCATGGATATGAAAAGTTCAATCAAACGATTTGTCGAAAAAATCCCGGTTCACTACCTGGTTGCAAACGGACCGGCAATGCTGTCTTTCATCATTGCGAAAATCGATGAGAAAACCGGTCGGACAATACAAATTCAAAGGATGTGCGTTCGATAGATGGATAATACAAGAAAAAGAAAAATACCTCGAGAGGTCATAACCCTTTTTACAGGCGTTGTATTTTTTATCTGCTCGACCGCTGGACTGAGTTCCTGTTCGAATTCATCCGGCATATCCTCGCAATTCCGCAGCCCGGGGGTTTCTGCGACCTCGGATCCGGATTCCAATTCTACTGACAACAAGGACACATCGGCACCGATTGTATCCGGTACGCTGCGTTTGTGGATGCAGACACCGAAAACACTGAATCCGCTTGTATCAACCCAGTACCAATGGAAAGAGATCTCCCACCTGTTCTACGAAAGTTTATACGAAATCAATTCAAAACAAGAGGCGATCCCTGCGCTTGCGGAAGACTGCACTCTGTCCGACGATGGGTTGACCTATACCATCCATTTGAAAAAATCGGTTCTTTTCAGCAACAACACCGCATTCGATTCCGCCGATGTTTTAGCGACTGCTCAATTCATCCAAAATCCGGCCAGCCAGTCGATTTATGTTGACCAGCTAAAGAATGTGACTGCGATAAATGCGGTTGATTCAGGTACCATCCAATTTGTCCTTGCCGCGATGGACCCCTTTTTTCTGTATGAACTGGATTTCCCGATTCTGCCATCCGAGAGCGTTTCGAATCCTGCCGTAGTCGCACAGCCCGGAACCGGGCAATATCAGATTGCATCCTATGAAAAAGGCAAACAGCTCAATGCAGCACTTTTTTTACAGAACCGGAATGCCAAAGATTGTAAAATAAAAAGCATCACGGTTCTGGAACTGACAGATACAAGAGCCGCGATGCAAGCGTTTGGAGAAGACCGGGTGGATGTTGTCCTGCTGCATGATTCAAGCTATGAGACCTACTATTTGCGCAATGATGTGAAGATCATCCGATATCCGAGCAGTCAATATTTGTTTTTTGAAATGAACCAAAGCGCGGGAAAAGCGTTGCTGGACGAGGCGAAAGCGGACTATATCCGGTCTTTGCTGCAAAATCCGCTGCTTTTTGATGGAATAAAAAGCATTTTCTGCACAGCGAATGCCATGCCGTTTTTATCCACATGTCCGTTGATCCATTTGAATCAATGCAAAGATATTTTAACGATAACGAAAGGAGACAATCCTTTTATAAAAGAAACGAAAAAACTTGAAATCATCTATCCATTGGGGGATACAGTGAAAGAAAAACTGATGGTTCAACTAAAAAAAATACTGGATCTGGAGAAAATACCCTATAATGCAACAGGATACGATCCTGCGGCGTATGGGACCGCCCTTCAATCGGGCAGCTATGACCTGGCGGTGAGAGAAGCACAACTCACAGACAATCCGGATCCTTCCTGGCTTTACCTTAACACCACGCTGCGGTCGATCAAAGGGATTGAATCATTGAATCGAAACGGAACCGGACAATATATCCAGGGCCAAACCGCATTGCAGCAAAAACTCCTGACCCCGAAAATCACCATCATCGCAGATGAATTTTGCGGGGTGCTGAACCAGGTTAACCGGTATGGCCCATACATCGGAGTGGGATTCCGTATCAACGGAGTGATACAAAGCAAGAGGATCCGAGGCCAGCTTGATCCGAATTCATTTAACCAATACAATAACATCGAGGAGGTATGGGTATGGTCTGGGCAATAATTATTATTTTATGTGTGGCTGCCGACCAGTTGTCAAAAGCTGTTGTTGAGAGTTCTTTACAGGCAGCGGGTTCGATCGCGGTGATTGATGGATTTTTCTATATTTCCCGCACAGTGAACAAAGGCGCCGCCTGGAGCTTCATGGCGAATAGATCGTGGGGGATCTATCTATTGGCGGGAATATCATTCATTGCAAGCATTATCATGATAATCATGATTGTTAAGACGCCAAATGTCAAGCTCAAAGCGGCATTGTCCTTTATCTGCGCAGGCGCGCTTGGAAATCTGGTGGATCGTGTTTTGTATAAAGGGGTCACGGATTTTATCGATCTGCATTTTGGATCCTATATTTTCCCTACGTTCAATATCGCCGATTCCCTGGTTGTATGCGGGACGATATTTCTGGCAATCGTTTTGCTGACAGACCCGTCCATCCTGGCCAATACGCCCAAAGCCGTTTTACCCGTCGAATCAGCTAAATCAGAGCAGAACGAGGAGAAAACCATTGAAAATTGAAATCATCACAGAGGAGAACAATATCCGGATTGATACCTATCTGGCAAAAAAATGTGAGACATTGTCCCGCGCCTATATCGCAAAATTGATTCAGGACGGGAAAGTGCTTTATAATAGAAAAATATGCAAACCTTCTGAAAAAATCGAGAGGGATTCTCTGATCGAAATGGACGTTCCCGAGCCGGAAGAATCAAAAGCAATTCCACAGGACATTGATCTTGATGTGGTATATGAAGATGAATGGATCGCTGTAATCAACAAACCCCAGGGAATGGTCGTACATCCTGCCGCCGGCCACAAGAGCGGGACATTGGTCAATGCGCTGCTGTTCCGGTTCAAAGGAGGCTTGTCCGATATCAACGGAGTCATTCGGCCGGGAATCGTCCATCGCATTGATAAAGACACATCCGGACTTTTGCTGATTGTCAAGCAGAATTCGATTCATCAGGATATCGCACAATTGATTCAAAAGCATGAAATCAAGCGAACCTACCGGGCGATCGTTGTCGGAATTATTGAAGAGGAATATGGTACGATTGATGCGGCTATTGCAAGAAGCTCCGAGAACCGACTGAAAAATGCGGTTAAAAAAGATGGAAAACACGCTGTCAGTCATTTTAGAGTACTGAAGCGCTATAAAAACATGACTTATATCGAAGTGGAACTGGAAACCGGACGGACTCACCAAATCCGAGTCCATTTATCCTATATCCATCATCCGGTTCTTGGGGACGCTTTGTATGGAGGAATCCGGAAGGGATATGTGCTAAAAGGACAGATGCTGCATGCGTTCCGTCTTGATTTTATCCATCCGGTAACAAAAAAATCCATTTCCGTCGAAGCCCCGATGCCGGATTATTTTCTCAAAACACTGGAACAGCTGGAAAGTGAGAAATAAAGAATCAACGAGCCAGGAATGCTAACCACGAAATATCAAACAGAAAATATTAAATAGAAAATATCAAACAGGAATTATCAAACAAAAAACATCAAACAGAAAATATCAAACAGAGAATATCAAACAGGGAATCAAAAATAATGAATGAAAAAAAAGATAAAACAAAAAAATGGGCGAATCGAAGAAAGATCAATTTGAGGATTTTCGGAATAAAATCGTCGAACCAGTTCTTGCTGTTTTTGGTTGCTCTTGTGTTTGGAATGGTTTTATCTTTACAAATAAAAACAATTGAAGCGAATCAACGATTGATTGAAGCTGCAAAAACCGATTACAGCTATTATGCAAAATTATTGGAATCAGAGAAGGAGTATACCGAGACCACCACAGTTAAACTGGATGAGCTAAAAATCAAAAAAAATGAACTGCTGGAGAAATCCCTCCTTGCGTCCGGCGATACGGAACTTTTAGCAGCGCTCCGAAAAGTCAACCGGATTGCTGGATTTACCGATGTTACAGGGGAAGGCATCGTTGTGACGCTGGATGATCAAACTAAATCGGATTCTGCCTATCCCGCAAGCACATCGGCGATCCATGATCAGGATATCCGGCTTGTTGTGGATATCATGAGGAGCTGGGGTGCGACCGCGATATCCATCAATGGCGAACGGGTGGTCACTACAAGCGAGATCACCTGCAACGGCCCTACGGTACAGATAAACAAAAAGAAATTTCCTGTTCCTTATGTTATCACAGCGATCGGCAATGTTGTCCTGATGAAATCCATGCTGGAATCCGACATTGATATCAATAACAGAATCTTGTCGAATATCCAATTCACGATTGAAATCAAACAGGAAGTCACCGTACCGGCATTTTCCGATTATGATAAAATTGATCAATACATCAATGCTTTAAAGGAGGTAAAAGCAAAATGAAATCCAATAAAAATGCGCTAAAATCCCTGTCTTTCATCATCGTTTGCATTATGCTGGGGATTTTGGTTTCTTTGCAGCTAAAGAGCATCAACGAAACACAAAGCCTTCAACTGTTCAATAGTAAAAGACTGAACGAAGTCCAGGAGGAACTCATTGTCCAGCAGCGCATCAACCGCGATCTGAATGACCGTTATACGAAACTCAACGATTATTACAAAGCCGTTGAAGATAAAACCATTCAAGCGGATGACACCCTAAAAAAGATTATGGAAGAAAAAACCAATGCGGAAATTTTTGCAGGATTGACAGAAGTCAGTGGATCAGGGGTCTCCATAACATTGTTAGCCGGAATTGATTCCATTATCCGGGATTCGGATATCCGGTCAGTTGTCAATGAATTGAGAGCGGCGGGAGCACAGGCGATTTCTATCAACGAGGAACGGATGGTGGCGGTTTCCGAAATCCGCGAAGCGGGAAAATATATTGTAATCAACGGAAAGCAGTTTCCTGCGAACGGTCAGTTTATTATTAAGGCAATCGCAAGTGCGGATGGGTTAGAACGTGCTATTACAATGGTAAACGGAGTAGGGGATAAATTATATTTATATAATATCGAATTTAAAATTTCATCCTCCGAAAAAATAACCATTCCACGATTACGGGAAGACAGCCCGGCGTACCGGATTGATATGTTGAAATAAAAGTGTTATCGTTACAGCGAAGGGAGAAAAGTGTGATAGAACGGATTACTCCTGTTGAGAATCATCGGAAGGTCCATGATGTTTTTGGATCATTAAACGGAAATGTCGCAGCGATTGAACATTTGCTTCGAGTAAAAATTGAACTGACCTCACAAGGAATATCGATTTCCGGGGAAGAAGAAGACCTTATTAAAGCGGAAACAGTCATGCAGAAGCTTTTGCAGCTGGACGACTGCGGAGAAACCGTCGGAATGCAATTGGTGACTTATCTTGCGGAAATGGCAAGAGACGGAAATCTGCAACTGGTTGCAGGATACTCCCCGGATTCAATTTGCGTGACGGCGAAAGGCAAGCCGATCCGAAGCAAGACACTGGGCCAAAAAAATTATGTCAAGGCGATTTTGGAAAATGATGTTGTTTTCGCAATCGGCCCGGCAGGCACCGGAAAAACTTTCTTAGCGGTTGCAATGGCTGTCAATGCATTTCGGAACCGCCAGATATCCCGTATTATTCTGACACGTCCGGCCGTGGAGGCTGGCGAGAAATTAGGATTTCTACCAGGAGATTTGCAGAATAAAGTAGATCCTTACATGAGACCGCTGTATGATTCATTGCATGAATTGATGGGGACTGAAATCTATTTAAAAAACATGGAAAAAGGGAATATTGAAGTTTCTCCATTGGCCTACATGAGAGGAAGAACGCTGGATGACGCTTTTATTATTCTAGATGAAGCACAAAATACAACCCCGGAACAAATGAAAATGTTTCTGACAAGAATCGGATTCAATTCCAAAGTTGTAGTGACCGGGGATATCACCCAGATTGATCTGCCGGTGAACCAAAAATGCGGATTGATTGAAGTCAGGACAATTTTACAAGATATCGAAGGGATCCAATTTACTATTTTAAATGAAAAAGACGTTGTCCGCAGCGGAATCGTTCAGAAAATCATTCGCGCATACAATAAATCCAGCATAAAAGAAAGGGAGTCTTAAAGAATGAAGATCAAGAAAAACCTTTTGCATATCACTTATTTCTTTTCTATTGTGATTCTTTCCATCGGGATTCTTGCTGCGATGTATTATGGATCCCTTCCTAAAAAATATGCGATCAAAATCGGCGATGCAAGTCCGTATGATATCAATGCAACACGAAATATCAAGGATACGCAGGCGACCATAATAAAAGCGAATCAGGCGGCATCGGAAGTGGAAGATGTCATGCTGTCAAATACTTCGATCAATGCAGAAAATATGAAACGGCTCACTGCATTTTATTCTCTTGTGACGTTAACCAGGAATGAAAGGAATGCAACAGAAAACCCATTAACAGAGAAACAGGCGGCGAATCAACTGGTGACGAAAACAAAAGAACAATTCGGAAAAGAATTCAGCCTGGAAGACTGTACACTGCTTGTCACATTGGAACAGGTCGCTTATGACAGCTTTATCGAACACAGCAATACAATCGCGAATCTGATTCTTTCTTCCCCTGTCAATCAGGAAATGCTGACATTCCAGATTCAGTCCAATATCACAAAATTATCAACAGTCATGGATTATTATCAGAAAGAGCTTCCGGTCCTTATTCCAATATTAAACAATCTGTTGAATCCTAATCTGGTTTATAATGAATCAGCAACAGCCGCAGCGAAAAATCTGGCCTATCAAACGGTCATTGATAATCCTGTTATGATTTCTAAAGGAACAAGAATCATTAATTACGGGGATATTATCACAGCGGATAAATATGAATTATTGAGTGAAATGGAATTGATTGAGACAAACAAATTCGATTTTGATTATTTTGGCGGGATTTTACTGCTTTTGCTAATGATTCTCGGAATTATTTTATTATATTCATCCAAATATGAGAAACAGAATATCAATACGATGGGGGATGTCATTTCTATTTTATTATCGATGGCCATTCCTCTTGGGATTTCTTTATTCGTCGTAAAATCTTCCTCTGTCGCGCCTCCGGTTTATATCGCAGCGGTTCTGATAACCGCTTATTTCGGTTTCCGGTCCGCCATTGTCATGTCAACCTTGCTGACGTTTGCGATCCTTCCGATGACCGGCTTTGATGTGAAATTCCTGTTTGTCGCATTATCCGGCTGCATCATCGCCGCTTTGTTCACTATCGGAATATCAAAAAGGGATAATTATGCGATGATCATCATATCTACGACATTAACCTGCTTTATTGCAACGATCGTATATGATGTCCTGTCGCAGACTGCCATCCGGGATATGTTTATCGATTCGGCATTCGCCGCCGCCAGCGGGTCCATTGCGGTTATTATCGCATTGGGGCTGATGCCTTTGTTCGAAATGATTTTCAATTCTGTTTCGCCGCTGCGGCTGATCGAGCTTTCCCAGCCGGGGAATCCTTTGCTTCGCCGCCTGTTCATCGAAGCTCCCGGGACAAGCCAGCACAGCGTGATGGTTGGCAATCTCGTGGAAGCCGGCGCTCAAGCCATTGGGGCGAACTCTTTAATTGCAAGGGTTGGCGCGTATTATCACGATATCGGGAAACTAGAAAATCCGGAGATGTTTACGGAGAACCAGGAGGGGATCAACCCGCATGATACCCTGACGCCAGAGGAAAGTGCGACAATCATCCTTTCCCATCCGGAATCGGGATTACATATCGCACAGAAATACCGGCTGCCGGTTCCCATCTGCCGATTGATCTACGAACACCACGGAACAAGCAAACAAGTTTATTTTTTGCGAAAAGCGCAGGAACTGGCTGATAAAAACAATCTTCCTCCTCCGGATCCGCACACTTTCATGTACAAATGCCCGAAACCATCCTGTAAAGAATCTGCTATCCTGATGCTGGCCGATTCGGTGGAAGCGGCTATGAAAGCAACCGGAATCACCAACCTTGAGGATGGAGAAAAGCTGATCCGAAAGCTTGTCCGGCACAAAATCGAAGAAGATCAGCTGATTGATTCGGAATTATCGTTCAAGGAACTGGAACAGCTGATTCAGGCGTTCCTGCAGGTATACTCCGGACACTTCCGCGTCAGGGTGAGATATCCGGATGATCCGGTGATCCCCATGAAAAACCGATCATAAAACACCATTATTTGCAATGCAGCGGATAATAAATCGAGGAATGAAATGATCATACAAATTCAGAACAAGCAAAGAAAATACCCGGTCGGTCAAATCTCCGTTCTGGTGGAGAATGCGATAAAAAAAACTTTGTCCAGAGAAAAAATTAATGATTTTATCGCTAAAAATAGAATCGTACCTGTTTTCTCGGTTATTCTCACCGGCAACAAAGGAATTCGGCAATTAAACAGACAATACCGGGAGATAGACCGCGAAACCGATGTGCTTTCCTTTCCGCTTTTGGAGAACAATGCAAAAATCATTACAAAAGTTTCAAAAAACGCGTTGTTTCCGAATGAAAATGGAGAATATGAGCTTTCTTTCGGTGACATCGTGCTTTCCCTGGAAAAAGCAGAAGAACAGGCTTTGTGCTACGGTCATTCCATGGATCGGGAAATCACTTTTTTAACCGTCCATTCCGTGCTTCATTTATTAGGCTATGATCATATGAATCCGGCGGAAGAGAAAAAGATGATTCGAAGACAGAAAATAATCATGAAGGATATAACAGCAGAAATAACAGATTCGACAGAATTTGACAAAAATGAAATGGAGAATATATGAACCCAGTAATACCGAAAAATAATAAATTCCTATCCGGATATGTCGCCATCATCGGGCGGCCCAATGTCGGCAAATCCACCTTGCTCAACCAGCTGTCCGGGATCCGTGTTGCGATTGTATCCCCGAAACCGCAGACAACCAGACACAACATACGGGCCATCATCGACGAGCCCGATGCGCAAATCATTTTTATCGACACGCCCGGAATGCACAAGCCAAAAACAAAACTTGGAGAATATATGGTGGATGCCGCTTTCAATGCATTGAATGATGCGGACGTCCTGGTTTTAATGATTGATGCGACGGCTCCAAAGATTACGGATATCGAGAAAAGCTGTTGCGATAAAGCTGAAAAACTCAAAAAACCATTAATCCTGCTGATCAATAAAGTCGATTTGATTTCAAAGGAAGAGCTGTTTCCGATCATGGACCGGTTCAGCAAAATTTATCCATTTGATACAATCATTCCAATCTCGGTCAAAAAACAGGACGGACTTGATATTCTGAAAGAGGAGATCAAGAAAAGACTTTCTGAAGGACCGCAATATTTTCCGGTCAATTCCATCACGGACCAGACAGAACGAGCGATTGCAGCGGAGCTGATCCGGGAGCAAATTTTACGATTGACCAATGAAGAAATCCCTCATGGAACAGCCGTTGAAATCGAATCCTTTGAAGAGCGGTTCGTGGATGGCGAAATAGATGCAAAAGCGAAAGCAAATACACATCTGGAGGCGGAAGCATCCCAGGAAGAGGCAGAGAAGGACTTAAAAAAAGAGCGCCAGGAAGAACAAGAAGAGATACGCGAAGAAAAAACCGTCCAAAAAGAGGAGAATGAATTCATTGACGACGGGGATGAAGCCGGCGATGAGGATGAATTCTACGATGACAGCAATGAAGATGCATATGACGAGAATGAAGAGGAAGATGCTGAAGACGAACGGATGGAAGAAGAACAGAAAGAACGCACTTTTGTCAAGATCCAGGCTGTGATTTATTGTGAAAGAGATTCCCATAAGCGAATATTGATCGGGAAAAACGGCGAAATGATCAAACGGATCGGAATGCAGTCAAGACGACAGATTGAAGAAATGCTGCAGTGCAAGATTTATCTCGAACTGTATGTTAAAGTCCGAGAGGACTGGAGAAACAGAAATCCGATTCTGAATAATCTTGGCTATAAAGATCAAAAATAAAGCCTGTCATAATGGAGGATTTGTTTGAAATCATTGCAAGTAAAAGGAATTATTGTCAGAGAGGTCCCGGTCGGGGAAGCGGATAAGATTCTCACGATTCTAACAAAAGAATTCGGGTTATTGACCGTATCGGCCAAAAATGCAAGAAGACCGAAGAACAACATGCTTTTTTCCACTTCCGCACTGGTTTTTGGTGAATTTGAATTGTTCGGCAGCGAATCCACCCGGTATTATGTCAATCAGGTCACCATCATTGAATCTTTCAATCCGCTGCGGGATGATATCGTCCTATTGACTTATTGCGCGCATATCATGGATGTTGTTCTGGATGCCATGCGCGATTCCTCCTCGGCCAACGACCTCTATACCTTGCTGATTTATACGTTGTACACTTTGGGCAAAGAAAATACGGACCCGGATCTGATTGTTCATGCATTTGAACTGAAACTACTTTTTATGATCGGTTTTCTTCCTGTTTTGAACAATTGTGTGTTATGTGACAAACCGCTGCAAAACGAGCCTTTTCAAGCGGTGCGATTCAGTTACACCCGCTGCGGAGTCTGCTGCCGGGATGCTTCCTGTGTGCTAAGCGCAGGAGATCAGACCATGCTCTCTATTTCCACATGGAATTGTCTGCGCTATATTTCCGAATCGACAATTGAAAAGGTTTATTCTTTTACCCTTGATAAGAAATATGTGCAGGAATTCTCTGAATTGGCGACACGGTATCTTTGCGACCGGATGGAACGCTGCTATACAAAGTTACGCATGCTGAAAGACCTGTGTTTTTAATCGTAAAATGACTCTTTCTACTCATCCATGAATTCTTGAAGCACTTTTTTCACCTGGGATTTATTATCCAGGGTGACCGGAATCCATTCGTCCGGGAAAAGAATCTGATATTCCGGTGTCTGATACCGTTCATCCAATAAAAGGATAAAGCCCCGGTCGTTTTCACTGCGAATCACTCTTCCTGCCGCCTGTAAAATCTTATTGAACCCGGGATAGCGATAGGCGAAATTATAGCCATTCCCAAGAATACTGGAATAATAATCCATGATAATATCCCGTTCCGGAGTTTTTTTGGGAAGGCCGACACCGACAAGAACCACACCGGAAAGGGTTTCCCCAATCAGATCGATTCCTTCTCCGAAAACGCCGCCCATGACCGCGAAAGCAAGCAATGTCCGATTCCCGAAATGTTGGAATTCCTTCAGGAAGGCTTGCTGGTTTCTCTCGCTCATTCCAGTGGACTGCTTGATTATTTTAACATCATTGCTGTTTTTGTTCGCTCTTGCCATTTCAAACGCATAGACAATCCACTGCTGGTATTCAAATGATGGGCTGTAAACAATATAATTTCCAATTTTGCACGAAATCGCCGCATCAATGATATCAACAATCGGGCCCAGGGAATTTTTCCGATTCGGATATTTCGTCGAAATCCAGGGGATCACTCCGACAAACAGGTTTTCTCTGGGGAATGGCGAGGGGAGAACAATTTTTTTTATCGAATCACAGGACTTGGAGTCCCGGAATTTAGTCTCAAAATAGGAAATCGGACTCAAGGTCGCCGAAAAGAAAATGGTTGCATGCTTTCCCTGGTGGAAACGGGCGATCTGTCCAGAAGAATCCATGCATCGGAAATGAATCCGGCTGTTTTTCCCTTCTTTTGTAAAGGTTGTGATATAGGAATCATTGAAAAACTCCTCGGAAACCCTTAGAAAGAATTTGGCTGAAAAAAACAGATTCTTCAATGCGGTTTTTGCGGTGGAATCCTGGATATGGTCCATTTCTTCTTTTGCGTTCTGAACAAACGCATCCAATAATTTCAATAATTCTTTTGGCATTTTCCGCGTAGCGCAAAAACAAGGGGAAAGAAACAGCTCCCTTGGCGGGATGGATGCGTCAAAAGAGGACTCCATGGGCATTTCCGCCTGGTCTTCTTTAGACATGAAAGCAAATAATTTTTCAAAATATTGAGACAGCTTCGTGAAAGATTCCCGAGTGAAAGACGAATAATAGAATTCAAGATGGCAGGCATCCAGAAGCTCCTGATAGGAAATCGCCGCACTGTACATCTCGTTGGCCCGATCCGGCAGATTATGCGCTTCGTCAACCAATATCGTGAAACGATAGGATTCCTGAAGGATAAAGCGCTCCAATTGAACTTTCGGGTCGAATATGTAATTATAATCGCAAAGGATGATGTCACAGAAAAGAGAGGCATCCAGTCCCAGCTCGAAGGGACAGACCTCATATTTCTTCCCGATTTCCCGGAGAAGTGCCGCGTCGATGGAAAAATGGCAGGACAACTCTTTCATGGCCTCGGAATAGTGTTCATAATAATGAATGGCATAGGGACAGATCATCGGATCGCAATACAGTTCCTTGCAAAGGCAGATTTTCTCTTTCGCAGTGATTTGAATGCTTTTCAAGACAAGTCCCTGTGCTCTCAGATCGTCGAGTGATTTTTTGGCGATATCCTGCGTGGAGCTTTTTGCTGTGATATAAAAAATGTAATCCGCATATTGTTTTGGAATGCTTTTAATAGCGGGATAAAGCGCTGAAATAGTTTTCCCGGTTCCTGTCGGCGCCTGTACAAGCAGCGGCTCGCGTTTTTTAATACTGGAAAGAACCGTATTCATGAATTCTTTCTGTCCCTGTCTTAACTCGGGATAGGGAAACGGCACGGCTTTTATAGAGGAATCCCTTGAAATCTTGTATTGACGGACGGAGATTCCCCAATCCATATAATATGAGCAGGTCTCCTGAAAGAATTTTTCCAGATCAGTGAATGAAAGCACTTCGTCAAAATCCTTGATGGCGAAAGACTGTACAATAATATATTTCACCGTGATTTTGATTTCCAAATCCTTTTTTCCTTTTTCCAGACAGAAAAGATAGGCATAAATCCTCGCCTGGGCAAGATGCAGGAAATTCACCTTATCCGGAAAAGATGGCATGTCGCTGGAAATGGATTTGATTTCGATGACCTGGATCGGATGATCCGCTGATTCGACGATAAGGTCGGCCCTGCCTTGGATTTCAAAACGGATGGGCGGGCAGATATAAACCGTTTTAAGAGGATATTCAATATATAAAGTGCTTTCCGGCTGGTTTTTTCTAAAATATCTGAAAAATTGCTGATGGGTTTTTATCCCGATTCCTTCTAGTAATGAATTATAAGAATAGAAACCCAAGCCGCCATGACGGTAGACAAAACTCACAAAATCTCCAACACTCCATCGCATGAGAGAAAGGGGAGGCGTGTCCTGCACTTTATTCGGTGTTTTTTCAGATGAATTTGTCATTTGTCTCTAATAATCCGCCTTGCCTCCAGCATTGTATTCATAGTTTAGCCTTCCAGTAAATTATACCTTTTCCTTGCTGGAATAGATAGTTTCGTCTGCAATTATGATTTTGCAATATTCAGTTGAATCACAGCGTTTTTCGATATTGTTTCGGGGTGGTCTGCTTTTCTTTTTTAAAGGTCTTGATAAAATGACTTACATCATTGAATCCGCAGCTTAAAGCGATTTCAGTGACAGGAGCTTCGGTTGCTGCCAGCTTATAAGCCGCCATATTGATCCGATAGGATATCAGATAGTCAATCGGTGTCTGGCGGGTGATTTTCTTGAAATAGCGGCAGAAATAGTTAGGGGACATGCTGGCAATTTCGGATAGCTCCAAAAGAGTGATGGGACGGCTGTAATTGTTTTCGATGAAGTAAAGAACGGTTCTTACCGAAAAAGCATTCTGATGGCTTTTTAATGATTGGCCATCGTGGAACGCATAATGTTTTTTCTCGAAAATTGTTCCAAGAAATTGAAGAATACATCCGGTCACCACCAATGGGCCGCCATCACTGGCGGAATTGGCCGCATCGCTGATATTCTGGAGGATCTCTTTCCATTCCCATTCATATCTGCCGCTGAAAAATGGATGAATCCGTATGGTTCCATCTGAGATCTTTTCGATTCTGTCGCGTCCTGCGCCATTCTTTGGGATCATCAGATCCGGATTGAAAACGAAACAATCGTAAACGCAATCATGGGAGATTCCGGAATGGAACGTGCCGCCTGCTATAAAAAGGATATCGCCTGCTTGCAAATGGTATTCCTCTTCGTTTAATACGATATCCAATCCGCCCTCCCTTACAAATACAATTTCATGCTCAGGATGCCAGTGGAATGGCATATGATAACGCGGATGGGTTTTTGTGATGTGATACATGGAAAAAGGAAATCCGGCTTTCCCGTGTGTGATCTTTTCTTTATAATCCATCTTATCCCTCGAAATGTTAATATAATACGATTTATTGTGAAAATAACACAAGAATCATCCCATGTCAAGGAATATAATCATAGTGAGAATATCTATATAGTCATTGTGAGAATAATTATGTTTATTTGATCATGAGATGATTCATTTAATTGCTGGAACACGAATAATTGATTATGTTTTTTTAGAAATGAAAAAATAAGGAGGATCGAATAATGAAAAGCAGATACATCGGAGATTATCCGGTAATCGGCATAAGGCCGATCATCGATGCACGCCAGGGTAAATTGAAGGTTAGAGAATCCCTGGAAGAACAGACCATGAATATGGCCAAAAAAACAGCTAAGCTTTTAACAGAAAATTTGAAATATTCCAATGGAGAGCCGGTGAAAGTTCTGATTGCGCCAACCACCATCGGACGGGTCGCAGAAAGTGCCGCATGCGCGGATTTATTTAGAAAATCAGGCGTCGACATCACCTTGTCGGTCACGCCATGCTGGTGCTACGGCGCAGAAACCATGGATATGGACCCGATGACAATCAAAGGCGTATGGGGGTTCAATGGAACCGAACGGCCGGGAGCGGTGTACCTTGCATCGGTTCTTGCCGCTCATGCACAAAAAGGATTGCCGGCATTTGGAATTTACGGACACGAAGTCCAAAATGCAGATGCAACTGATATTCCTGACGACGTGAAAGAGAAAATCCTGCGATTCGGGCGCGCTGCAGTCGCAGCTGCTACCATGCGCGGGAAATCTTATCTGCAGATCGGTTCGATCTGCATGGGAATCGCCGGGTCAAGCATCCAGCCGGATTTCATGGAAGAATACCTGGGCATGCGGGTAGAATCCGTGGATGAGGTGGAAATCATCCGTCGAATGGATCAAGGGATATATAACAAGGAAGAATATGCCAAAGCGCTTGCATGGACAAAGGCCAATTGCCCGGAAGGAATCGATAAGAATCCGGACAATATCCGTAAAACAGATACTGAAAAAGAGAAAGACTGGGAATTCAGTGTGAAGATGGCGGTGATCATCAAAGATCTGATGAACGGCAACAGCAGTCTTTCAATTGGCCATGAGGAAGAAATGCTCGGTCATAATGCGATTTGCGCCGGATTCCAGGGACAGCGGCAATGGACGGATTTCTATCCCAACTGCGATTTTGGCGAAGCGATTCTGAACACCTCGTTCGACTGGGACGGCAAAAGGGAGCCATATATTCTTGCTACCGAGAACGACACACTGAATGGGATCGGGATGTTATTCTTGAAACTGCTTACCAATCAAACGTCGATTTTTGCCGATGTGCGCACCTGCTGGTCGGAGGACTCGGTTAAAAATGCAACCGGGTATGAAATCACCGGCCATGCCAAGGACGCAGGCGGATTCATCCATCTGATCAATTCCGGCGCAGCCTGTCTGGATGCCTGCGGCGAGGCGGCAACAGCCGATGGAGAGCATCGGATGAAAGCGTGGTATGATGTCACCGGGGAGGATCAAAAAGCCATTCTGAAGGCTACAACGTGGTGTGCGGCCGATAATGGATATTTCAGGGGAGGCGGATTCTCCTCCCGTTTTGTCACAAAATATGAGATGCCATGCACAATGATCCGGGTCAATCTGATCAAAGGGCTGGGACCCATGCTGCAGATCGCTGAAGGATGGACGGTAGCGCTCCCGGATGCAGTCAATGAGATTCTTTGGAAGCGCACGGATTATACATGGCCTTGTACCTGGTTCGCTCCGAGAGTTGCAAATGAAGCGGCATTCCATTCCGCCTATGATGTGATGAACAACTGGGGAGCCAATCACGGAGCCATCAGCTATGGCCATATCGGCGCAGATCTGATCACCTTGTGCTCCATGCTTCGAATTCCTGTCGCCATGCACAATGTGGAAGAGGGGAAAATCTTCCGGCCTGCTGTCTGGAACGCCTTTGGAATGGACAGGGAAGGCCAGGATTACCGGGCTTGTGAAACATACGGGCCGATGTACAAATAGTATATTTATTTGATAAGATGATGATGGTGTCTGATAGCAGCATCGCTTATATGGGTATTAGTCTATTTTGTACGTATTATTTGCATTTACGCGTCTTTTATAATTCCCATTTTTGCCGCGTAGACAATCACTTGCGACCGGTTTTCCAAATGCAAAAGTTCGATCATTTTCCCCATATGATATTTTACCGTCCGTTCAGTCAATCCCAAAGAGGCTCCGGCATCCTTATAGGTAATTCCTTTTGCCAGCATTTCCAGTATTTCAATCTGGCGTTCCGTAAGCTGGGGCGCATCGGATGCCAGATTTGTCGTACTGATTATTTCATTTTCCTCTGTAACCGGATGATTTAATTTCTGAAACAGCTTTGAAGCCAGCTTCGGAGAGAGAAAAGCTTCTCCGTTTTCAAGGTCGTGCAGCATTTCCACCAGTTCCCGGGCGTTGGTGCTTTTCAGTAAATAACCCGATGCTCCATATTGGATCGCTTCAAAAAGATCCACATCCTCTTCCGAAGAAGTGAGCATGACAATTTTTATCGTTGGCTTGTCGGCTTTAATCCGTTTCAGTGTGTCTATTCCGCTTAAATCCGGCATTCGGATATCCATCAGAATGATATCTGGGTGTAAAAATTTTACTTTTTCCAAAGCTTCCCGGCCCGAATTGGCAATGCCGGAAACCTCGAAGCCATAGGTTTTCAGCAGGTAACTGAGGCCTTCTATAAATAATGGATGATCATCGACTAGCATAAGTTTCACAATTTTTCCCTCCTTGTAAAACAGAAAGTGCTACCAGGATACGACAGCCTTGTCCCGGAGCGGAAGCCACGGTAAGGTCTGCGCCAATTTCCGCTGCGCGCTCCCTCATAATGCTTAAGCCAAATGATTTTCCGGTTTCGTTTCTTGTGTTGGAAACGGTAAAACCCCTGCCATCATCTTCAATGCTCAACACCAGCCGCCCATCGAAAAACGACAGGGTAAGCTTCACATGCTTTGCCCCGGAATGCTTTTGAACATTATTGAGTGATTCCTTGGCAATGCTCAGAAGCTGGAGCTGTACGCCAGATGGTAATGCGATGTCACGGGAATCAAACGGTGTGTTGAATTCTGTTAATATGCCGGACCGTTCTTCAAAATGCGTAATGTCGTTCCTGAGCGATCCTAAAAAGTCCGTATCAGCGGCTGCAATATTTCTGGCGCTGCGAATATACGCCCGTATTTCATCATGAGCCGCCTGGGTAACCTTCACCAGCCTGTCCAGTTTGTCATCGACGCTATCGACACCGGCAGACACAAGCTCCTGTCGGATACCCTGTGCCTGCAGATTGATAAATCCCAGAATCTGCCCGAGATTGTCATGAAGATCCCTGGTCATTCGTTCTTTTTCATTGGCAGCGGCAAGTGTGCGCTGCTGTGCCAAATATTGCTGCTGTGCCTTTTTCATTTCCGTTATTTCATAGAGAACGGCGAGCCTTCCCAGTAATGCCCCCCTGTTGTCGGAAAGAGGGGAGAGAAGAGCCTCATAGGTTTTTATGCCATCCTGTGTTTTGACGGAAAACTCCGTATGCGTCACGTCTCTGTCTGCACAGGCTTTTGCTAATTCCGGAATCTTTCTGCAAATCTCCTCCGCTTGCCGGGCAGAGGCTTGTTTTACGGATGTTCCCATGATTTTTTCAAACGCAGGGTTGATATCCAGTATTCTGCCCTGCAAATCCATTACCATTACGCCTGAATTCATGGTTTCCATCACGGTTGCGCGTGCAAGCGGCACCAGATCGAACATTTTATAGCGGAAGATCGCCCAGGCCATCAGGACTCCGGCCGGGCTAAAAAATATCGGCGTAATGTCAAACAGTCTGAAAGGACTTAAGCCTGTGATGTAAAACAGATTCGGAAATACGATCAGGCTGGCGCCGATGAGCAGAATAACCGCCTGCTTGCGGTAAATGGTTTTCCGGTAGACTATCGCCCGGATCAACAAAATCAGGGCAGTGATATTCATGAGATGTTCGTACGCTGCGTGAGCATAAAAAGCTGGGCCGTACTTTTTGGCGATGACCGGGAAAGTCCCGCTGGTATCCATATGTATGCCGTATCGTATCAGACCGTGGTATCCGTCTGTCCAGACCAGAATAATGACAAGAGCGGGCAGCAGCAGGAGCCACCAGAATTTTTTGTTGCGAAGCCATCTGTCATAACCGGTGAACCGCATGCACAAGGCCAAAAGGCTCAGTGGTGAAAAGCAGTAGGCAAAGTACTGGAAGTTCGCCCAGAACAGCTTGGTGGAAAAATCAACACCGGACATTTCGAGCGCGTTACCGCCCGACCAGATTGTCACGAGAAACATGCTCAGGATAAAACTAACAGCGCACTTTGAATGCCATTGCCGGATAAGCGCGTAAATACCGAGCGATAGAGAAACGGATGCCGAGATCAAAAGGGGCCATATGTAAGGAATATATTCTAGACGCGTCATTCCGCTTCCTTTCCGTTTCTGTCATAAGCATATCGGTATTTTTTCAATTACGATTATAAGTTATATGGTAAAAAAATACAAATTGTTCATTGTTTAGACTTTTTCCCATCAGACTGTACTTTCGTACATTGTTATATACTGAGAATCGTTTTATCATAATGTTGTTCACTTGAGGATGGTTTGTTTTAAAGGAGAATGATTGTTTAAATGAGGAATAATGTAATACATAAGGCTTGGCAATTTGGCAGAAAAACATTGGCTTTCGTTTCAGCATTTGCTGTCATGATGATAACACCGCCGGTCTCTTTCAGCGTAGAAGCGGAATCTGTCAACGCGGCAGACAATCCGGCATTTCGTATCATCGCTTATGACACTTCCGCCAGAATCGAGATTCCGGCAGTAGAAAACGCAACAAACTATCGGGTTTATTTATCGCCGTCTGAGGATGCCGATCTGGACTCATTAACGGCGGATATGGCGTCCCGGTGTGTATTCAGGAGCGGGACTTACAAATCCTATGATTATGTGCTGAACGGCGATACCGATGAATTGAATCCGGCAGATACGATCTCAATCAGTCAGAGCACAGCCTATTATTTTTATCTTGTCACAAACGACGGCAGCACCGATACGCTGCAGGCCTCTATCAAGGCGACGACCAAGGCGACGGCTGAATGCTACTGGACAAGCATCGGTCATTACGATACCGGCTGGTATATCGCCGATCCGGGTGCTGCCACCTATACGATCCGCACGGAAGCGCAGCTCGCGGGGCTTGCCGTACTCAACAATGGATTAAACAGTGAATCCCCTGTCGATTTTTCAGGCAAGGCCATCACTATTACCGAATCTCTGGATTTGTCGGCCTGGCTCTGGACACCTGTCGGTACTCAGTTCAAGCCGTTTATGGGAACTGTCCGAGGTGTTCTTATCGATTCCGGCAGTGGGAAGACCACTTCCTGTACCCACATGATCAAAGGCCTTCATATAAATGCTGTCAGGGATTGTCAGGGACTGTTCGGTATTGCCGGAATAACTTCCGCAATATCGGATATCGGCACAGTGGACGGCTATATCAAAAGCGGTTCTTATTCCGGCGGTATAGCCGGCGCTTTCACAGGCACAGCGGTATACAACTGTTATAACACCGGCACGGTCGAAGGGCAGCATAATGTCGGCGGCATTGCCGGCATCTGTACTAGCGGCAGTGTTATCCGATGTTATAACTCCGGCACGGTCGAAGGGGAGTATGCTGTCGGCGGGATTGTCGGCTTAAACTATGGTTCAGGCATCACTGAATGCTATAACACCGGCATGGCTGAAGGACAGGCGAATGTCGGCGGGATTGTCGGCTCAAGCGAAAACCCCGTGTCGATCTGCCATAACACGGGAGCGGTTACGGCAACAATACGACAAGTCGGCGGTATTTCCGGCTACAGTAAAGGTGCCGTATCGAACTGTTATAACAGCGGAACGATCCAAGGTCCTGAATTTGCGGGAGGTATTGCGGGAATCGTTTATAATAATATTATCAGCTGCTTTAATGCCGGTGCAATCAGCGGAACGTCTTCCACCGGCGGTATCGGCGGGTATATCGCAAACGCTGTCTTATTGGATTGCTATAATACAGGCGCAATCAGCGGAACACCCGGCAGCTTCGGCGGCATCTGCTCGGGCGCCGCAAGCGGCACCCCGGTTTACAACTGCTTTTATAATAAAGACATATTGACTGCCGATAACGGCTATGGAACTGGAAAAACCACGGGTGAGATGAAGCTGCTGGCAGGCGCCCTGGGACCGGATTTCGTGTCTGCCCCTTCGTTTTACGCGGCCGGCGGCGTATTCAGCGCCGGCAATCCGGTCAACGGCGGATATCCCGTGTTGACGGCCTTCGGCTATACGGGCGGTTCGGATATCGACAGCCAGTTTATAAAGGAGAGCAGCACCGGCTGTTATCTTGTAAAAAAAGCCTATCAGCTTGATCTTATAAGAAGTTACTGCGGCAGCGGCAATTCCGGGATCGCTTTCAAATTAGACGGCAATATCGATTTGTCCAAAGCCTCGTATAATAACTTCAGTCTGTGCTGGCAGCCGGTTGGTTCGGACAGTAATCCCTTCTGCGGTACTTTTAACGGCGGCAATTACAACGTTTCCGGCATGATGATCAGCGGATGGGACAGCTATCGGGGACTTTTCGGATATAGTTCCGGCACGATTGAAAATCTGACCGTGACAGACGTCAATATTACAAGCTGGGGAGATGCAGGAGGGATCACCGGCTATAATACAGGCATCGTTTCCAATTGCAGCAGTACGGGAACCATCAGAGGAATCATTTTAGGAGACGATATCGGCGGCATTGTCGGCAACTCAGGTGGGACCGGTTCAAAAGTGTCCGGCTGCAGCAATGCGTGCACGGTTGTAGGAGGAGGATGGATCGGCGGTGTCGTCGGCTACAACCAGTCGACTGTGTCAAACTGCTCCAACATGGGGCTGATTATCGGAATTCAGTATAGCTATTCGCCCGGAGAAGCCGGGGAAATCGGTGGGATTACAGGAGTCAGCAGCAAATGCCCCCTGAAAGACTGCCATAATAAAGGCACCGTCTGCGGCAACGGGAACGTCGGCGGAATCGCAGGCTACTTAACCAATATTGACGGTGAGGTATCGGGCTGCAGCAATACCGGCAGCATTTTCGGCAAAAGCCAGGTCGGCGGGATCGTCGGGAATATCCGGACCAGCGATATTCTGAAGGACTGTTATAATAACGGGGCCGTCACGGGCTATTCCTCTGGCAGCAGCAATATCGGCGGCATCGGCGGTATGATCGAAACCGGTACGCAAAGCTGCTATAATACGGGCACAATTTCGGGAGGAAGCAATATCGGCGGGATTGCCGGTACTTTGAAATATGTATCAAACTCCTACTGCTATAATACCGGCAATGTAACGGGAGCCAGCAATGTCGGCGGGATTGCCGGAAGCAGCAATTATCCTTTGATCCGGTATAGCTATAATACCGGTACGGTTTCCGTAACGGCTTCTTTCGTCGGCGGCATAATCGGAAACGACAGCGGGGGAACGAGAATAACCAGCTGCTACAGCACCGGTACGGTACAGGGGAATATTGCGGGGGGGATTGCCGGAGTCCTATCGTCATCTGCCGATATCAAGTATAGCAATTATTGGGGATGTAGCAGATGGATCGGCAGTCCGGCTGATTCGAACCAGGGAGCCCTGCCTTTCACGGCATTAGCCGCTGATTCCATCAAGGCGGCCAATACGACTTCCGTTTCCCAACAAAACGATATTTGCAGCGATTATAATTATACAAACCAGCTTGGCGCCGATTTTGCGG
>CAZJXH010000012.1:0-26716 GCA_964549475.1 uncultured Oscillospiraceae bacterium | reverse complement strand
TATCCAATCGCATGGGAATCCTTGGCACATCCGTGTTCCAATGTACCGCGGCGCACTGGTTGACATATTGATAGACGGACGGCCTGCAGGAGCTTTGTTCCTTTCCCCCTATCACCTATGCACCTCGGCATTGCCTACAGGAGTCCACAGAATTTCTCTGTGTGTCTATGGCAGCAGAATCAACACCTTCGGTGCCCTGCACAACTGCAATGAGAATTGGTGGTGGCATGGACCGGATGCCTACCGTGTCTATCGTGATGAATGGAGTTATGAATACAATCTGCATCCGACAGGCATCCTGAAATCTCCTGAACTCTGGGAAGATCCGGACACTCTGTGATAGCCGCCGCGCCTCTCCTCGAACCCCATTATTGAAAGGATATGGATATGGATATGGATGTGAATATGAATATAAATGTTAATATAAATAAGAAAATTGAGAACCTGCATATTGCGTATATCGGAGGCGGCTCCATAGGCTGGGCCTGGGGTCTGATGAGCGATCTCGCCTCAGAGCCCAGGCTGGCCGGTGAAGTCCGTCTGTACGATATCGACTTTCCCGCCGCAAAGCGAAACGAGCAGATCGGCAACCGCTATAAGTCCCATCCGGATTGCAAAGGGTTCTGGTCATACATCGCATGCGGTGATATCGCCCAAGCGCTTGAAGGCGCGGATTTCGTTGTTCTTTCCATATTACCGGGAGATTTCGATGCGATGGCCTCTGATGTACATACTCCGGAAAAATACGGTATCTATCAGTCTGTCGGCGACACCACCGGGCCTGGTGGTCTTTTACGCGCTCTCCGCACTGTTCCGATGTATGAGGTTATCGCAAAAGCAATACGCCGGTATGCACCCACAGCCTGGGTTATCAATTACACGAATCCCATGGCAATCTGCACATCGGTTCTGTACCATATATTTCCTGAGATCAAAGCATTCGGCTGCTGCCATGAAGTGTTCGGAACGCAGGAGATTCTTGCTAATCTGTTACAGGATTTCAATGCAAAGGAAGGCATTGCTGTGGAAGAGATCACACGGGAGGATATCCGGGTCAATGTACAGGGCTTGAATCATTTCACCTGGCTTGACACCGCTTCCTGGAGAAATATCGACCTTATTCCCCTGTATGCTTCTGCTGTGGCAGAATACGGAGCATCCGGCTATGTGAAAGCCGGGAAAGAGCATTGGATGAATTCGTATTTCACTTCCGGAAACCGTGTCAAATTGGATCTCTTCCGTCGTTATGGCATCATCGCCGCAGCCGGCGACAGACATCTGGCGGAATTCGTCCCGGATCCCTATCTTCTCCGTCCGGAGGCGGCGAACTCATGGATGTTCACCCTGACGCCTGTCCAATGGCGGAAGGATAACCGCAAAAAGCTTCTTGACAAGGGGTTGTCCCTGGTTTCAGGCGAAATTCCCGTCGCTATAAATCCTACCGGCGAAGAAGGTGTCCGTCAGATGAAAGCCTTGCTTGGACTTGGGGACCTTGTCACAAATGTAAATCTGCCAAACCTTTTCCAAGCACCGGATCTGCCTGAAGGCGCCGTTGTCGAGACCAATGCGTTTTTCTCGAAAAACAGTGTCAGACCTATGTATGCCGGCAACCTTGATTCTGCAGTCAGGACATTGGTTCTTCGCCACGCGCAGATTCAGACAAACATCCTGGAAGCATCCCTTGAGCGCAATCTGAAGTTAGCGAGAGACACCTTCCTCGAAGATCCTCTTGTCAGAATCAAGGCCAGCGACGGGGAACGCCTCTTTAATGAGATGGTCGGAAACACCCGCATGTGGTTGAACGATTATTTCAAATAACCAGAAAATTAAAAATGGGATTATAACAAGATAGCCCCCGGAATCTTCCATAAAGATTTGGGATAAAAATTGCAAAATTCAAAGGCTCTTGAACTTTATTTCTTGCTTCGGTTTTTATGAATTATCTTTATTCTCTATCAGCTTTCGCTCAATAAGTTCGCGTTCTCGCAGTAATTCCACTTTCAATTCACTACGCAGTGCGTAGCGAATCGGAAACATCTGATAAAACAGAGCATTGCATTAAAAGTATATGAGGCGAACGTTTTCGACGTCCGCCTCATATAAAATTTGATTCAAATTATATCCCTGTCAATGTTTACGAATAAGACGACAAGAGTGAATCCATCCCCTCTGATACGCTAATCCTTTACCAAGATTGAAATCTCTAGCCTTTGGGGGCATCGGAATTTTTCCTAAGTATTGGTATATTGAATCATTTCTCTTTCCAATCATGTTTCATGTTTTAAAAAATCAAATCAATGGTGTGATGCGTTATCTGTCCGTTTCTTCCTGATCAGGGATGTAAGGATGCCGATCGCAGCGATGCCAAGCAGGATCCAGAGCATGGACGCGGATGGATCACCAGTCTGAGGGGCACCATTCGATCCAGATGTCGGGGTGACAGTCGGAGTCGGGGTTGGCGTGGTTGTAGCTGTCGGAGTCGGAGTTACGATTGTCAGGTTTACCGGCAGGTCGTCAATTTGAAGCGCATAGTTCGATGCCCTGAACAGCTCATTATCAAGCAAAGACAAATTTCCGATAGTCAATAAATATACACCGCTGTCCTCTCCGGCTGTACGGGACAACGCACCATGGAATGATGGTATCTCATCCGGAAGATTTCCTGAATACGAGAAGGTCAAAACAGGATCAGGTTGTCCATTATTCTTTGTTATTTCATCGGGTGTGACAATAAGCTTTCTCGTAGAAATATTCACCGTGATAGAAGGGGTGATCAGGTGATAGTTGAATGCTTGGGAACCGGTGAGGATGATATTGCTGATTGCAACAGGTTTATCGCTACCGGTATTCTTGCCGGTGAACCCGCTTGTCGGCATAACCGCAGTGACTTTCCCGATATCGGCGGGAAGGATGCCTTCAAGAGTGCCGCCAGTCAGTTCGACTGTGGTTTCGCCGTTGTATTCTCTATCGACAGCAGCAAGACCGGTTATTGTTACATTTTTTGTATCAAGCACGTTAATCGTTGCGAATGTTGTTTCCGCACCTTTGGTTACAGATACGGTATACCCATTATCATAGGACACGATCGCCGTCGAACCGTTACCCGCCGGTATTAAATTGTTGATTGTCGATTGAAGCCAGGCATTCTTTGCAGACTGACTTGCCCATTCAGAATAGGGGATAAAGTAGGCATCTTTCTCAATGGCATCGATGGCAAATTCCAATAATTGCTTGTCCATGTCATAATAATACCAGCCGTCAGTACCTGTAATACCGTTTTTCCCACCGGTGATGGTGTTGAAGCCACCCCAATAGTAGTCATATGGATTTTCTGTCTGTCCATTGGAGACATTCAATAGATATGGGTCTGTGTCTAGTCTATTGGCTTCTTCACTGGTAAGAGTGGTAGTGCCGTAGAAGAGGTCGCTCAGATAATGACCTTCCGGTATAGCACTGGCGGATCCGTGCGGGTCTCCGCTTGAAATATAATTACCACTGTTGAATTTGACATAATCAGAGCTATTGACGCCTAAGGCGGTGTAAACACTCTTTGCGATTTCCAGGCTCATATTGTCCGTCACAGCGCCATCATTGTAATCGTTCAGGTTGGTATCAATGATAATCGCACGGTCTGGTGCGAAAGTGGCAACCAGCAAAGCTTGGTCAAAAGGTAGCTTGCTGTAGCTGCCATATCCGTAAGAACCTTCCTGATGCTCAAACATGTGGCCATATGACATGAAATGACGGAACAGCTCGGTCTCGCGGACCCGGTTATGACGGTAGCTAGGGCCAGGTCCTTCCGTACCGTGTGCTATGATGGATTCCGCACCAGGATTATAGAAAATCGTGTCGAGAAAATTATACTTCTGCCCTGTTGCATTGTAACGCCAGTTGGCCGGACCGGTAGCGCCTGCTCCACCGCAGACGACTGCTTTCACTCTCTCATCATAAAGAGCAGAGACAAAAGCGATTTTACCGCCAATGGAGAATCCCTTGGTCACCGCACGAGTGGGGTCAATCGCAGCACCAAGAATAGCGTTATCCACAACCGCCAGTTCAAGGATATCGAGATAAACGGATACCGCTGTGGCATTGGCGATTTCTATGCTTGAATCCGCGACGGTACTGTTGCGGGTGTATGGAAACAGATTGTAGAATGTGCCTGATCGGTTGGGTGTCCCCCATGCTCCGTTATCGCTGCGGCTATCCGATGCCCAGGAGGGGTAAGTGATATTGGCAACGCCGCTTGCTGTCCAGCTGCCTCCGAATGCGATCGGTGCTTTCTGGCCTGCCGGGACACCGGCAGTCGGCATGGTCAGCCGAAAGGTGATGCTCTGAGCAGTGCCACCTTTGAATCTTACATTTGTCGGAGTCACCGTCGTAGTGATGCTGGGTCTTCCGGTACCATCCCAGGTATTGGAAGTGATATTTAGTGTGTAGTCCAGACCTAATTGAGGTTTATAGCCATACTCATAGAACTGAGCCAGATCCAGAAGTTCCTGCTTGCGCTCGCTCCATTCTGCTGCGTTGGTTACCATGCCGTTTGTTCCTTTCGTCTTATCAAAAAACTCCCATACATTCGGCAGTGTATTGAGCGCAGTCAGATTATGGGGATCCGGGTATGTCGTGTCGCCCCATCTCAATCCGGAAAACGCCTGACAGACTTCCAGCACAGCGGACTCTTTTTCTGCACGAGTGGCGGCTAGATTATCTTTCATCAGTATATATGCGTTCTTGGCCGCAATCATACGGGCTTTGGACTCTGCGGTCCATACAAGGCTGCCATCCCCGTTATTCGTATCAAGCGTGCCGTTACCCGAACCACCGGGGTTGTTTTTTGAATTCCAGAAACGAATGTTCTCATAAGCACGCCAGTCACTATATGCGAATGGAGCCACACCGTCCCAACCGGATAAAGTGATTTCGCCCCAGTCCCTGTTTCTGACCCGTTCGGAATTCGGTAGATTCGAACTGCCTTCACGACCGGCATAATAGCTGGTCTTGCTCCAATAGGTAAAGGATTTGGTCTGGTCGAATATTCCGACCTCCAACCCGACCTGTGTGCCGTTTTCCAGTTTACGGTCCCATGCATCGCCCCATCCCTCATTTTGCAGAGCGATTTCATAGGTGTAGTTCACCCCGTCTCCCGCAATATACCCGGAAGACTTGGAGGCTTTCAGCCGTGTCGAGTAATCTTGATTATTCGGATGGAAGAACGACCCAAGAGAAGTAATTCCGCCGTTATTAAACGAAGTCACCGAAGTAAGCGCAGGATTTGCCCCCAGAAAGAATACCCCCTCCGTATCATTTTCCATGCCCCATTTATCGTTGAAAACGTCCATGAAGACAAACAAGCCATCCGAGTTTGGTGTGTAGCTGGCAGAGCTCCAGTTTGGAATTGTTGTATCGGATGGAGTGGCATCGCCGCTTACCTCGACTAATACATAGAGAACCGGGCCGTCCCATAAAACGCTTAAAGTACCTTGAGTAGTGGCATCTGGTGCGTCTGCCGTCATGGCCGCATTGAATTTATTAGAAATAGGATAGGACGTAGCGGAATTCCAGGCGGACTCTCTGACTCCGTCAACTGTAATAAGTTCGTTGGTAAACACAGCATTCCCCTGAGCTCTTGGCGTATTGATTTCGGTACTTACATTATTGCTGCCTGTTGGGGACCATCCCTGGATAATGTTCGTATTGCATACATTGTCCTTGTCCTCTGTCTGATCATAAGGATACTGGTCACCCGGTGCTGCATCGACCCCCATCATGGCAATTCCAAACATTAATGCAAAGGTCAATAAAGTAGCAAGAATTTTTGGTAATCGTTTCATTTCATTCTCCCTTCATATACCATAAACTTTGATTTATGCTTCAAGTATGCAGGAAGCCCTAAAACCATAGGTTTTAAGGGCTCCCTGTCGCTTTCAGCCATTTACGTCCGGGAATGGCTGTTAACGTCATCCAATATACGATAGGAGTGGATCCGTCCTCTCCGATACGCTAATCTCTTACAAAGATTGAAATCTCTAGCCTTTGGGGGCATAGGAATTTTTCCTAAGTATTGGTATATTGAATCATTTCTCTTTCCAATCATGTTTCATGTTTTAAAAAATCAAATCAATGGTGTGATGCGTTATCTGTCCGTTTCTTCCTGATCAGGGATGTAAGGATGCCGATCGCAGCGATGCCAAGCAGGATCCAGAGCATGGACGCGGATGGATCACCAGTCTGAGGAGAAGTATTCGTCCCGGCTGTCGGTGTGGCGGTTGGCGTGACCGCTGCTGTGAAACGATAGGAATACCAGCCGCCGGTTCCGCTTGCGCCGCCGGTTCCACCGGTGATGGTGTTGAATCCGCCGTAATAATAGTCATAGGGGGATTCTGTCTGATTGTTCGAAACTTTAAGGTTGAAAGGGTCTGTGCTTAGCCAAGTGTCTGTTTCTTCAGACATAGCGGTATCGTAGAAAAAGTAGTTGAGATATTCCGCGGTTCTGTTCTTTTGTTCCGGATCAGAACCATGCGGATCGCCCGTTGGCTGGACCGCGCGCTGGTTGAATTTAATCAGATCATCGGCATCATAGCCCAAGGTCGTATAAACAGATTTTGCAACCTGGAGACCAAGCGAATCCGCTTCGCTTCCGTCATTGTAGTCATTGACTGTATTATGAAGAACAATCGCCCTTGGCGCGAGGGTCGCAACCAAATCGCTCTGGTCATAAGGCAGCCGGGTGGCAAATCCATAGGCTCCCTCCAGATGTTTATAAAAATTTCCGGGTGTAAGGAAATAGCGGAAGGTTTCTGTCTCACGGACACGGTTGTGACGGATGCTGTTTGCAAGAACTTCCGTTCCAGTCGCAATCTGCAGGTTCTTTGCCGCATTGTCGGCAGGAGCGGCCCATGCGGTTCTTGTCCAGTTGTACTCATGGCCCATATAGACATAACGCCACGGAGAAGGACCGGATGCTCCGGCCGCTCCCGGGATGCAGACATCGATACGGTCATCGAAGACGGCTGCCACAAAAGCATATTTCCCACTGATGGAAAATCCGGTGACAGCAAGCTGTGTTGGATCAATTAAATCTGCGATATCTGCTGCGCCGGTGAATTCCGAAGTCTCCATCATTTCAAGCGCATCGATGACTCGCGTAGCGCTCCAGGCCGCAGCCATTTCGCTACTGACTTCATGCAGCCCCAGTGTGCCATTACGGCCGTAAGGGTATAATTGATAGAATGTTCCGGTTCTGGTACCCCATGCATATTGCGTAGAACGTATGTCTCCATCGCTTCCCTGCGGCACACTGACAACAGCAAAGCCTGCAGCACGATATTCTGCCATGTCGCCGTCATAGCTCAGCACGACAGGCATTTTACCCGTATGGCCGGAAGCTGTGAGTTGTTCGGCTGTAGGGTAGTATATTGTGAACGCAAGATCTGACGTTACTGCGCCTACCGTAATCGACATGGTGACAACATCGAATGCCGAATCAGACGGTTTGGTTTTCATTGACCAAGTCGCCCAGTCCCAATATGAAATAGGATCTCCTATTTTTGTGCTTACTATGGTTTTAATAATCATATTATCAGGGGTACCGGGTTTGTAACCATATTCATAGAACTGTGCCAGATCCAGAATCTCTGCGCGGCGTTCTTCCCAGTCCGCATTGCTATTGACCACCCGGTCACTGTTGAAGAACTTGTATGGGTTGGGCAGGGTGAACTGATCGGGCAGTTCCTTTGGATCCGGATACCTGGTATCTTTCCAGCGAAGCCCGTTGATGGCCGCTTCCAGATTATCCGCTGCTTCGTCCACCCGCTCTTTGTCCCTGACACCGCCAATGACAGCCGCAGCAAGAATCCTTGCATCTCTTACCGCCGCATCTAAAGCTGCCTGGGAGGCATCCGTCCAGACTTGCTTGGGGAATGCTATGGAATCCAGCCAGCGGAGATCGTTCGTCAGTCTCCAGTCACTGAATGCAAATTCATCCGTTCCGTTCCATCCGGACAAAGAGACATTGCCCCAGTCCACACAATTAGGACGCTCATGGTCATACTCTGTATAAATACTGTCCTGATTATGGCTCCAGAATGCATTCCCGACGCGCACAGCAGGCTTGTCGACCGTTGTCACTGCCGTATCGCTGATTTGAACATCGACACCCAAGGACGTCCCATTGATCAGCTCCGTACCTTGCAGCTGGATGGCCACTTCGACATTGTAACCGATGACCGTTGTGCCGTTAGCCGCATAAATATCGCTTGCGGCATAACTCTTGATGCGGTTGCCATACTCCGGGTGAGTCGGGTCTGCGATTACCGAGCTGAGAGTCGGTATAGAATAGAGATCCGAATAGGTATTGGCACTGTGGAAGTAGGATAGAATGCCGTTTGAGGAGATCGTGAACACTCCGGCAGTATCCGTCTCGTATACCACTTTTTCATTGAAGAAATCAAGGGCAAACACCACACTGTCGCGGTCGGCAGGCAGAGCAGGCTTGGATGTCATCGCGCCGCCTGTTTCCGGTAAAGTCCCGCGCACCGCTGTCGTATCATGGACTTCAACAAAAAGATACATTACAGGACCGTCCCAGACCGCCCGTAAATCACCATAGGTCTCCTCCCCTGCCGGATAAGCATAGGTGCCTATCGTCTTGAGGTTTGAAATCCGAGAACTAGCGGCGGTCGCATATGCGGCATCCATATCCCCGTCCACAATAATTTCATCATCGGTAAAAACTGCATTTAAATTCTTCTGCGGATATGTACTTGCGTCATAAGCGCCGACATATGGTACAAATTTACTTCCGTCAGGATTTACACTGTAGTCGAAAACAGCAAATGCCTGGACAGCAAGCATGCCGACAACCAGCAATGTACCAGTAAGCATTGAAAAGAGCTTCTTTTTCTGCATTATAGTACCTCCTCATCAAAATATGTGATTGCTATGGCTAGATTGTACAAGTTATCTAGGAATGGTTAAACAAAAAAACCAGAGACAAAGCCTCATTTTTCAGACAATCCGCCCTAATTCGCAGAGATTTACATGGGGACGGTTCTTATATTTCATAAACAGAATAAAATGAAATATAAGAACCGTCCCCATGTTTCAGTCGCACTGAATAATCTGCCCCCGAAATACTTTGTCACAGAAAAAGGCCAGCTGTTTTCACAGCTTGATATCTTGAAGCAGCAGTTCGAAATCGATGTGATATCGGCCATCGCAAATGCGGCTGTTCATGTAAGGTCGAATCCAAGGCATACCGCTCCCCTTTGAATTTCAACGTCAAAATGGGCCGTCAGGTCTTAAAAAACAGGAAAATGATTTCATTCCCAGTATATCTCTTTTACAACAAAAAAGACCTGGAAACGAATGAATCGCTTCCAGATCTCTTTTGGAAGAAGGATCAATGAAAGGGGCGGTTCTTCTGTTTCGTTTCGACGAAACAGAAGAACCGCCCCCTATGTTCCATTAGTAGTTGAATTGATCCACGTTTGTTTTATCAAAAATAAGTGCCGGCCCAAGAACGACCATTTTATCTTTAATATCTCTTGCGCCTAATCTGCCTGCTGTGAATGTTGTGTCTGTTGCTTTCAGTGTTCCGTTTGCCATCTGATAGGCTGCCTGGATGGACAGATATCCAAGATCCATGCAATTCCATAGCACACCGGCATCAAACGGATTGTTGTCATTCTTGATATAGGCTTTCACCGCGTTGGGCGTTGCCAATCCAGTCAGAACGATTTTGGTCGCATCCGGTTTGGAGGAAGCGGCTTCATATTGTGAGCCTAACGCGGGCGAGGCCATGGATGTCAGGCCGATCGCCGCCTGGATCTGAGTGGCTCCGGCGCCCATTCTTCCGATCAGGGTGCCGCATTGTGTCTGTGTTGCGGTTTCGTCAGCACCTGGATAATATACATCAGTGGCTTCATTGGCGATTTTCATCCAGCTGTAATCTGTTTTTGCAAGGAGCTTTTTGATTTCTGCAAGCCATGACTGCTGGTTCGCATCGGTCTTTGTAGAAGAGACGATCCCGATATTGACCGGTTTGCTTGCGCCATACCCTTTGGCGATCAATTTCTTGGCAGTTCCGTCCACCAGACCGAATGCGACGCCTTCGGAGACCACTTGATTGATAAACAGGTCTCTGGAATCAGCTTGTGCATCTGCGTCAAACGTCATGACTTTAATGCCTTTGCCTTGAGCTTTTTTAAGGGTTGCTGCAATGGCGGTAGGATCGTTGGGCGAAACAAGAATCACATTTACTTTTTGTGCAATCCAGCCCTCCAGGATATCCACTTGCTTCTGGTTGGTTGCTTGATCCTGCGGGGGGCCATCATACAGGAATTCCACTTTTACTCCGTCTTTGTTCAGGGCGTCAACGGCTTCTTTCGCGCCTGTTTTGACTGCATCGAAGTAATTTTCGCCTTTGAATTTAGGAAGCATGGCGATTTTGATGACGCCGCTGCTGGCTTTGTTACAGCTGATCATAAGAGCGGATGGCAGAAGCATTAATGTAACCAATGCAATAGCCAAGATACGAGAGATTCCTTTTCCTCTTTTCATACGTTACCTCCAAGATTTTTATTTGCCTTCTCAGGCATGTTCCCGTGAATTTATGTCTTCAAAAAAAGCTCTCTACTTTTTTTGTTGATCAACGTTATTATCCTCTTCAATTGCTTTTACGGTGATGATCCGTTTTGTTTTTACCCTTTCATTCAGAATGCTGTAGACAACAAGGCTGGCAACAAGAACAAGTCCCAGGACAATAGTCTGCATATCAATCGGGATGTTCAGAACGGTTAAGCCGCTGTTCAGCACTGCGACAATAACCGTAGCCAGTATCGTTCCCTTCATATCGCCATAGCCGCCCAGGATGCTGGTTCCTCCGAGGACAATAACGGTGACCACTTTCATGCTGAGGCTCATGCCGGCGTCGTATTTGATGCTCGAAAATCTCCCGAGCCATATAAGGGCGGCAATGGCACACATCAATCCGCTAAGTACATAAATAATGATTTTCGTCCTGTCGGTATTCACCCCGGCATATTTCGTCGCATTTTCATTCAGTCCGATTCCATAAAGTTTTCTTCCAAGCATGCCTTTTGACAAGAGAAGGGTAAATAGAATCGCCAGTACCACGTAGATGTATATTTGCATCGGGATGCCGAAAATCTCCGTTGTTCCAAAAAATTCGGTTATTTTATAGGAATAGACACTATCTCCGGTTGACAGCCCCCGGGCGATTCCTAAAAACAGGAACATGGTTGCAAGGGTTGTGACAAGAGGCGATATTTTCAGCTTTGAAATAATGAGGCCGTTAATCAGCCCGCACAGGCATCCGGTTGCCAATGTGACAATCAATCCCACGACATCGCTGGAGAACTGTTTTGCCGCAAGACCTCCAACCATGGCCGATACCACCAGAATCGATCCGACGGACAAATCAATGCCGCCTGTAATGATAATCAATGTTACAGGAAGCGCCATCAGTCCGATTTCCACGATGTTCCTCAACATGACTCCGACGAAATAATCCGGAGATAGAAACGCGGAATTCATGGAAGCAATAACAATGAAAAGCAAGACCAATAAAAGGAAGAGTGCTTTGTTAAAGCTGAATTTTATTTTCCGGATTTTTAAATGATTCATTATGATAACCTTCCTTTATGCCTTGCAATTTTATTTTAGAACTTTCGCAAGTTTAATTTACACTTTACCGGTTCGATTAAAAGTTTCAGCGATTCAATCTACACTTTCGCAGGTTCGATTGCCTTAAGCGATTTGATCGCCTTTTTCTTTTTCACAAACTGCATGGCAGCGATCACAACAGAGATAATAATGATCACTCCCTGAATCGCATCCGACCAGTCCGGGCTGATTCCCAGGTAATTGATCGCCGGCGAGATAATCGACAGGATAAGGGCACCGAAAACTGTCCCGAGGATTTTTCCGCTTCCTCCGGCGATGCTTGTCCCTCCAAGAACCACTGCGGCGATAAAAGTCATTTCCAGGCCGCTGCCCATCGTCGTGGTCACGCGCTGGCTCGCTGTGGCGATGATCGTGCCGGCTATTCCAAACAGGGCTCCGGCAATGGTATATGCCAGGATGACGGTGCGGTCGACATTGATTCCTGCCAGTCTTGCGCCGTTTTTATTATTGCCGATTGCGTATAATTTTTTTGAAAATTTTGAATATTTCATGACGATGATGGCGATGACGGCAACAACCAATGCAATCAGGACACTGGCAGGAACGGTTCCGAAAATTTTCGCATCAAAGGACAGCCAGGTGAATGTCTGTGGCAGATCATAGATGGAGCCTTCTACAACGAGAGGCAGGATCCCGGCGAAAAGCTGGGTTGTAGCGAGCGTTGCAACAATGGCGGGAATTTTTAATTTTGTGATAAAAAGAGAATTGATAAAGCTTAAGGCCGCGCCGGTAATCATGGCGATCGGCATAAGCACCAGGATATTCGCTCCTGTTTTTCCAACAGCGGCGATGACGATGCAAACCACAGAGATAAGGGCTCCGGCTGAGACATCGATGTTGGAAGTGATGATAATCAAATTCATTCCAACGGCGGCGACCAGGACATAACTGAACCGATTTAAAATACTCATCATATTATTGAGTTCGAAGAAGCCCGTCGTTGTATATTGCAAGAAAACAATAATCACCAGCAGAAAGATTGCCAGGAATAATTCTGTTGTTAAAAACTTATTTACATTCCATTTCGTCCGGGTTTTCGTTGTCATAATCGGTTCCTCTTTCAATCTGCTATTCAAGGTTTTATTCAAGTCTTTATTCAAGGTCTTCATTCAGTTCTTCATTCAAGGTTCTATCCGATGGGATTGGTCTGCTTTATCCCTCGACTGCCAATGCAAGTTTCAGTATCTTCTCCTGTGTCGCTTCCTCATGGTTAAAGCAGCCGGCGATACGGCCTTCCTTCATCACATAGATTCGGTCGCACATACCAAGCAATTCCGGAAGCTCGCTTGAAATCATGATAATGGTCAAGCCGTTTCTTGTTAATTCGCTGATGATCTTGTGAATTTCCGCTTTTGCATTGACATCCACGCCGCGGGTGGGCTCATCCAGAATCATCAGTTTGGGGTTCAGTGCCAGCGCTTTCGAAACCGATACTTTCTGCTGATTGCCGCCGGAAAGATTCGTCACCAGAAATGACGGATGAGGAGCCTTGATCCCGACCTCGTCAATATATTTCTGAGCCAGTGCATCTTCTCTTTTTTCGTCCAGCAGTCCTAATTTGGCAAATTTCTTCAACTGAGGCATTGTAATATTGTTTTTAATGCTCATGTCCACGACAAGTCCGTATTTGGCGCGGTCTTCCGACACATAAACCATTCCCAGGTTCATTGCATCGTTATAATGCCGGATGGAAGCGGATTTATTTTCAAATAAAATCTCGCCCTTTGATTTTTTCAGGATTCCGCAAAGCGTCTGTGCGAGCTCGGTGCGTCCCGACCCTGCCAGTCCTGCGAATCCCAGGATTTCTCCATGCTTCACATTGAAGTCCACGTCATTGAGCAATCCATCCACTTCAAGGCCTTTTGTCTCAAGAAGGATTTCTCCCACCTGGGTCTGCGTTTTGGGATAGTAGCTTCCCATGCTGCGGCCTACCATGTCTTTCACCAGGGCATCCTTGTTCGTTTCTTTCACGTTTTTGGTTGAAATATAATGTCCGTCCCGAATCACCGTCACGCGATCACAGACTTCAAAAATCTCTTCCAGTCGATGGCTGATATAGACAATGCCGACTCCTTCACCCCTCAGTTTGCGTATAATGGTAAATAAAGCGTCCACTTCGCGTTGTGTCAGGGAGGCGGTTGGCTCATCCAGAATCAGGATTTTCGCGTCAAATGTAAGAGCCTTTGCGATTTCAATCATTTGCTTCTGCGCCATGCCGAGCGATTTGATTTTTGTATTGACATCCATCGGAGCATTGAGCCGCTCGAAAATACGATTCGCATCCTTCGCCATTTTCTTGTAATCGATAATTGGAAGAAATCCAAACACTTTTCTTTTCTTCTCATGGCCCAGGAATATGTTTTCTAAAACAGTCATTTCCTCAAACAAGCTGGTTTCCTGATAAATAATGGACACTCCGCTGCGATAGGATTCCAATGGGCTGTTAAACTCCTGTTTCACTCCATTGATGAATATTTCCCCTTCGTTGGGTTTATAAACCCCGGAAACGACTTTCATCAAGGTAGATTTTCCGGCGCCGTTCTCTCCGCAGATCGCATGGATCTCCCCGGCGTTCAAGTCAAAATCAATTCCACCAAGTGCCAGGACACCGGGAAAGGTTTTGACAATATGTTTTAATTCCAGAATCGGTTGGCTCATGGAATGCCTCCTTGTGAATAATGGGATTTATTATAATTTACAAATAAAAAAAGAATAATTTATCATGGAATGTTTTACTTTTTAAACGATGCTCCCATGTTTCCTGACCGCATCGTAAAAAGCATGAACATTTTCGACCGGAGTATCGGGCTGCATATTGTGTGCGGGCGCGATGATGTATTTTTTCCCGCCGTCTGTCGCTTTCAGGCAGCGGATCACTTCCCTCTCGACATCTTTTGCCGACCCGTTCGGCAGGACCCCCTGCACATCGATTGCGCCAAAGAAAACAAGCTTGTCGGAATAATGATGGTAAAGGCCGGATAGTTCCATTCCCTCGGCCATCGGCTGCAGCGGGTTGAGAATGTCCAGTCCTGTCTCGATCAAATCCGGTATGATCGGCGTGATCGAGCCGCACGAATGATAGGCGATTTTTATTCCAGGATTTCTTTGTTTGAAAGCATCGAACATTTTTTTCATTCTCGGTTTGAAATACTCGCGCCACATGGAAGGAGAGATCATCATCCCCTTTTGTGTCCCGACATCATCGCCGGCCCAGATCATATCCACGCCGAGATCAATCATTTTCAATCCGCAAAGGGTGCTGTACTCCGCAATTTTATCCAATAGAACAGGAATATATTCCTCTTCCGTTGCCAGATCCATGATAAATTTTTCCATGCCTACTAAATTCCAGGCAAGTTCAAAAATGCTGGCCTCTAAATCGCCAATAATGCCATAATCTTTCTTGTATCGGGGGATGATTTCGGATGCGAACGCCCAGCGCCCTTCGTCAAGAGCCTCCGGAAAGGAATAACGGTCTAGGTCTGCCGTTGTTTCGCAGGATGCCAAAGGACGGACCACGGCTTCGGAATACAATCCGACCACCTTGTATTCAAGTCCCCATTCATCCCGGACATTGCCATTTGGAAGCGTTGCGGTCGGACTGGAAGCACCCCTTGTTGCAGCAACAAGAACCGCGTCGTTCCCCAGTTTCAGAAGTATATCCCTGTGGGAAATCCTCGTGGCAAGAAAAGAGTCTTCCATCTGGACTTCGCAGTCCAATTCTTTCGCTAATTTCTCTGCCAGCTGTTCTGTAAGATTCGCGACAATCGGAACCCGATCCGGTTTTTCCCCGTTGATAGCCGCTATAAATCGTTCTCTGCTGTTCATGACACCCTCCGGTTCAAAGAATGAATGATCTTTCTTCCACGGTCATAGTGTATCATGTCTTTGAAAAGGAGTGTATATATTATCCAATCCGGAATATGTAAAATCCAAACCATTTATGCAGGTGGTTCATTCCTGAATTCAGAAGGGGTCTTGCCTGTGATATTTTTAAAAACGCGGCTGAAATAGAACTGATCCGAAAACCCTGTAGCCTCTGCAATATCAGCAATTAAAAGGTCCGGGCGGTTCCGCAGCAATTGTTTTGCCTCTGCTATTTTCAGAGAAATCAAGTACTCATTATAGGTGCAGTTCTTTGCTTTTTTAATCATTTTACTTAAATATGGCTGGCTGACTGCAAACTTCCTACAAACGACAACCAGACTGTGATCTTCATTTAAATTGCTTTGTAAATAACGATCAATTTCGTCAATCATTTTGTCCGCGGTGTTTTTATAATTCTCCGGTGTTTTTTCCTGATCGTCCGATTCTTTGACGATCAGCGCGTCCAGGACTTTCCGTTTGTCGAGTTTCTCTGCGATCTTATCCAGCAATTTGCATACCTTGTTCGGTTCGATCGGTTTCAGCAGATATTCTTCCGCACCATAAATAAACGCGTCATGAACATAATCAAAATTGTCATACCCACTTAATACAATGGTCAGGATATCCAGGTTCTGCTCCATGATGCTTTTTAAAAGGTCAATCCCTGTTTCGCCGGGCATTTTGATGTCGGTTATCACGATATCCGGGATCTGGCTCTCCATTTTCAGTTTTGCCTGTTTCACTGAAAAAGCTTCTCCGATCGTGCAAAAGCGCTTGTCCTTCTCGATGACTCGTTTCAGCGAGCTGATAACCGCCGGCTCATCATCGACAATCAGAATGTTATACATATTTTGCCCTCTCCTTTTTCTTGGAGTTTCCAATTCATTGTTTTTATGTTTCCGGCAGTTTCCGGCTCACTGTTTTTGCGTTTCAATTTGTATTGTAATCGTCATTCCGGAACTTTCGTTATTAATGATGCTGTATTGAAAAGCCTCTCCCAGGTATAGTTTGAGTCGCAGCAGCGTGCCGATCAGTCCCATTCCGCCGAATTTGATCTTGCTTTTAATATCGATGTTTTCAATGTTTTTTTCGTTGCTGGAGATTACTTTCTCAATCTCCTCTTTTCTTTCCTCACTGATTCCGCATCCATTGTCCGATATGGTGATCGCAAGGACAGATCCTTTCAGTTGCGCCTGCACCTTTATAAAAACCATTTCGTTCTCGATCAGGCTGTACTTGATCGCATTTTCCACAAGGGGTTGGAATGTCAGTTTCGGAACCTCGAAAGAATGAGTGGCCTCTTCAATTTCAATCGAATAATCCAGCCGCTGCCGATATCGGCTTTTCATCAGTTCCATGTAGGACTTCAAATGGACAATCTCCTCTTCAATCGAAACCACTGTGGTTTCAAAGTCCGAGGTATACCGCAAAATTTCAGACAGATTGTAGCAGGCTTCCGCAGCCTCCTGATCCTCGCCAAGTTCGCACATATTGGCGATACTGCCCAGAGAATTATATAGGAAATGAGGTCCGATCTCGGATTGCAGAATATTGAAAAGTGTTTTTGTCTGGATGATTTCCAATGCAAGCTGTTTGGTGATCGATTCGTTCAGCCGGTTTTTCATTTCTTGAAAGGAATGGTTCAGGACTTCGGTCTCATAATCTTTGCTATGGTAATCGAAAGGTTCATTCAAATTGTCCAAATCCACTTTCGACATTTTACGAACAAACGTGGTGATTGGTTTTGTCATTTTTTGGGTTACAATTGTAATGAAAAAGCCGGATAATGCCATCAAAATCACCATGATCAAGATTAGATACAGCAAAATGACCTTCATTGATTCAAACAATACCGATTTGTCCAGCACGAGATAGGATTTGAATTCTGTATAATTCGAATCCGTCACATTGATCAATTCATTTTTTGTTTCGATGACACGACTGCTGTCACTTTTTGTATTGCTGATAATGGTTTCAATATACTTGTCTTTGTCAGTTCTTGTGATATTTGTATAAAAAACCGCGCCTTCTCTGTCCGCGATCGCAATGTTTAAATTAACACCATTCCATTCATTGATGCAAATTTTTTCGATGACTTCCACTTTTTGCTGGACCTCGATATATCCAATCACATTATTTTCCCCGTTTTTAATCGCGCGAATCAATGAGATCACCTGCGCTCCGCTTTTTTCATCCCAAACATCCAGCTGTGGCGGTAAAAAGATTCTTAATCCGCTTTGCACGACGATGTCGCCATACCATTTCGATTTGGAAATAACCGTTTGAACATGATCCGGTTCCGGCTCGAAATCGGTATTCCCCGTTGTAAAAAGATCCCAGTCGCTCGTAATGATCGATATTCGATGGGTATTGACCTTGTTCACATAATTTTTAACCAGAATGGCTTTCACAATACTGTAATTTTGCGGGTCCTTGTTTTTTTGAGTCACGATCTGGTCCAGAGCATTGATCAATTCAGAATTGGAAGCCAGTTCAATCGAGTTGACATCCATGCTTTTTATCTGCATATCCACCTGGGCCATGGTATCCGCCCCGAATTGTATAATATTGTTGACCCCATTGGATAAAAGGATGTAGACATTATAGCGATAAAAAGCAATGGCAGAAAGTATTATAATCGTGATTATAATACCTGTATAAGCAAAAGCGAGTTTGCGAGACAGAATCTTTCTCATGCTGTTTCTCACCTCTCTAGACCAAGCACTGTCTTTTCATTCATTCGACTGCATTCTACTATACATTTTCCGTAAGAACAATATGTTTTCCTATTTTCCTTTTCCCTGTAAAGATATCTTGCAGGGAACTCCTTTCGACAATGCGCATTATGCAGGATTGAAATATGGGGACGGTTCTTGTATTTCATTTTATTTCGTTTATGAAATACAAGAACCGTCCCCATATTCCACCCATATTCCACTTATTGTGATAAAATGTAAATACAAGCCCCGTCATTCAGCGGCTGAATGTGATTTTTAACAGTAATATGGATAAAAATCACGACTTTTATGGAACATTTTTAACTACTCCCATAAAAGTCACTAGAATATCGAGTTATTCAGCAAGCCATAATTAGAATAAAATTCGCAACAGGGAGGATGATTCGCTTGTTTAAACTGCCTGACTATATAACACCCGATTTCAACAGGCCGGAGTACCGGGCAGCGCCGGAGATCCGCACAGTGGCTGCATCGGACGACGGGCTTCTGCCCGACGGTTTTTACGCCACGACGATCTATCCGGAGTACTTCAAGCTCGGCGGTTCATGGCGTCTCATCGACGCTCCGCGAATGGACTGCGCCGTAGTGATTCGAAACGGACAGCCCGTCGCCACGGAAGCCCGGCGGGTTCAAAAAGGCGATCCGATTGTCATCGGTCGCACAGAGGACATGTCAAACGGCGTCTTCATCCATTATACGGCATTCGCAGAGACAGGCCGCTGCGGCACCGCCCAGAATTTCGCCTTCCGCACCGGAAAATCGCGGGAATCCGCCTATTCCAGGGATTATGACGAACTCTATGAGATATTAAAGTACGATCGCGAGCACGGTAGTATTGTCTGGGTGCTCGGGCCTGCCGTCGCCTTCGACCACGATGCACGGCGCGCCATGACAGGCCTTATTTCAAACGGCTATGTCAACGCTCTGCTGGCAGGAAACGCTCTTGCCACGCACGACCTCGAAGCCAGCCTTTTCAATACAGGCCTCGGACAGGATATTTACACCAAGGAATTGTACCATAACGGCCACTACCATCATCTCGAAACCATCAACCGCGTCCGGCGCGCCGGTTCCATCGAGCGGTTCATCGCCGAAAATCCTTCGCAGAACGGCATTGTCAGCGCCTGTATCGAGAATCATATCCCGATGGTGCTTGCGGGATCCATCCGGGACGACGGGCCCCTACCCGGTGTGATCGGCAGCGTGTATGAGGCGCAGGATGAAATGCGGAAGCACATCAGGAAGGCTACGACCGTCATCGCTCTGGCAACACAGCTCCATACCATTGCAGCGGGAAATATGACGCCGTCGTGGCAGATGAGGGACGGCCGGCTACGCCCTGTATATTTCTATACGGTGGACATCTCCGAATTCGCTGTCAACAAGCTGCGCGACAGAGGAAGCCTTGCGGTGAACAGCATCGTTACGAACGTGCAGGATTTTCTCATCAACACCGCACGCAGTCTCGAAGTGATTTAAAGTTATTCAAATTTAAAAAACGTTCATCCGTGCAATGTGATTTGACGTTGTTTCAATTTAAAGTCTTTCGAAAAGCGCAATGAAAAAATCAATGCAGCGGTTGACATTCGCCACGCTGATATTTTCGTCTGTCCCGTGTATCTTCCCGAGTTCCTCATTGTCAATGACATACGGGGAAAAGCGAAAGATGTTCTCTGAGACGCATTCGTATTTTTTGGCATCGGTGCTGGCCATCACAAGGTACGGGGCGACAATGGCGCCGGGACAGAACTCCTCGATGAGGGTTTCGATCGAATGAAATGCGTTTGAATCGCAGGTCGAGAGCCTGGAGGGATTGTCGAGGTGGATCGGTTTCATATCTACGGGGAGGCCTTTCAAGGTTTTCCTGAAATGATCCATCAGCTTTTCCCCGTCTTCGCCCGGCAGAATGCGGCTGTTCACAACAGCGGAGGACTTCTGGGGAATAATATTGGGCGCGGGGCTGCCCTGTGCCATTGTCACCGCGATGGTTGTCCGAAGGAGAGCGCTTCCGCTGTTTGTTTTGGAAAACACATGGATAAAAACCGGCTTGAAGAGCCAGAGATTTGCGAGAATCACGCGATTGACCCCTTTCATATACGGGCCGATCCGCATCAGAAAAGCTCTTGTCGGCGCAGTCAGGCGCGGCTTGAACGGATGATCTTCCAACCGGCAGATCGCCTTGGCCAGTATGCCGAGAGAGGTATGAGGCGCCGGCATGGACGAGTGTCCGCCGTCTTTCGTCACCGACAGGCGGATATTGGCATAGCCTTTTTCTCCGATGCCGACAAGCGCGATCGGCTGATCAATGCCCGCGATCACGTTCTTCACGACACAGCCGCCTTCGTCAAGGACAAAATCAAATTCCAGTCCTTGATTTTTCAAATACTCTGCGATGCCCCTCGCCCCCTGCTGTCCATTCAATTCTTCGTCGTGGCCGAATGCCATGTAAATGTCGCGCGCAGGCGAAAATCCTTTTCCCAGAAGGCGTTCGAGCGCCTCCAGCGCACCGATGAGATGCACTTTGGTATCGAGCGTCCCGCGGCCCCAGACAATGCCGTCCTTGATCTTTCCGCTAAAGGGCGGCTGCGTCCAGGCATCCTCCGTCCCGTCTTCGACAGGCACAACATCCATATGCGCAGTGATCAGAACCGGCTTTCCCGAAGGCTCGGGATGATCGGATTTTTCTTTCAATTCTGGATGGCTGGATTTCAAGCAGTATAGAAGACTGTAGCCGCTTATGACCGTTTTGTCACATTTTTGATGGACAAGCGGAAATTGAGTCCGGAGCAGATCCTGAAAATGTGAAAAAGCCGCCCAGTCCGTTTGATCGGTTTCCAAGCGGGAGATCGTCGGCACGCGGATCGCTTCCGCAAGCTTTTCGGCGCCGGCGGGATCCGTGCTTTCCGCATAGCATGCGGCTGACGTTTTCTTCGAAGGTTTGAAGCACAGTGTTTTGACTATGACGGTCAGGATGACCGCTGCAAGTATCATACAAACGCAGATTAAAACAATGATCCATGGCACAGGCATAGAAGCACCTTCCCTCTTGATGAATCAGAACGGTCCGTACCCGGTCCAAACGCCGATGAGCAAAAACACACAGGCGAGGGCCAGGGATACAAGCTGTAGTTTAAACGTCCATTTGAACCATTTCGGGAACGTCACAACCGTGAGACCCAGGCAGATGAGCAGCACCGGATTCGTCGGATAGATGATGTTGGAGAAACCGTCGCCGAAACAGAAGGCAAGCACCGAAGTCTGCCGCGTGACGCCGATCAGATCCGACAACGGGGCGATAAGGGGCATGACCAGGAATGCTTTGGCCGAGGACGATCCGACAAAGAGCTCCAGAAGCAGAATCAGCGCATAGATAAGCAGAATCGCAATATATGGCGACGTGGTCAGGATGGCCTGTGAAGTGTAAAACAGGATCGTGTCCATGACCCCGCCGTTGCTGATAATGAATTTGACGCTCATGGCGAGCAGAATGAGCACGATGCCGGGTGCGATCCCGGCGATGCTGCTTCCGATGATCTTGAAGCGTCTTTTAACCGGAATGCCGGCGATAGACGCAGCCACAAACCCGCCGGCCAGGAACAGGAGCCCGATCAAAGGGAGCGTGAGATCCGACAGCGCGGGGAGAAATTGGATTGCCGCAACCATGGCGACGATGAGAAGAATCGAGATGCCAAAAGCGATGGCAGCGCATTTAACTTTCCGGTATTCCTCCGGAGTCTTGCCGCCAAGCATTTCATCCAGGCTGTCCATATTGCGGTATTTCGCGCGAAGGTCGCCGTCTTCTTTGTACACGAGGGATTTGGCCGGGTCCTTGTCGATTTTCCGTGCGTAACGATAAAGGAAAAGGAAAACGACGGCATAATAAACCAAAAAGATGATGACCCGGTAACCGGATCCGGAATACAGAGGCAGATCGGCGATTTTCTGCGTGATGGCGATGGAAAACGGGTTCGTGATCGCAGCCGTAAAGCCGAAGCAGGAAGCCATCATGCTCATCCCGAGCCCCACCAGGGAGTCCCAGCCGAGGCAGTAGGACAGTGCGATGATGATGGGCACCAGAGCGATGTTTTCCTCGAATGTACCGATGACCGCGCCCATGAGCATGAAGAGAAACACGATGACCGCCAGAAACAGGTACTTGATATGACCGAATTTCTTCACCACCTTGGAAAGGGCAAAGGACATGACGTCGCTTCTCTCCAGCAGTGAAAATGCAGCGCTGATGGCGATCAGGAAAAAAATGATGACGATGATAACGGCTCCGTCGGAACTTCCCAGCACCTCGACGGCGACCGTGAACCAGCGCCAGACTGGAAACCTTGCGATCTGTGTCAGATGGAACGATCCCTGGACGAGCGTCTCCCGGCCGTCGATCATCTGCCGGTCGAAGCTGCCCGTGGGGATGACCAGTGTCAGAATACCGACGGCGATCATGAGAGCGGCGAGGATAAGGAGTGCTGTAAAAAATGTCTTTTTTCCGATTTTGATGGATGATTGCGAATTTTCTGACTCTGCCATGGTTTGCCTCCCGGGAATCGATGATTGCGATTCAATAAAGCCAATTTACATTTATAATAAGAGACTGCCGCTTGAAAGTCAATCCTAACTTGACGCGATGCATTCCACAAATTTGTGTCCGCATGATTTTCAGACCGCTTTTCGAGGTCATCTAGCTGTAATTGTTTATAGAACATGGGGACGGTTCTTATATTTCATTCTGTTTCGTTTATGAAATATAAGAAGCGTCCCCATGTTCCCTTTTGTTTCATTTTTAATTGCCAATTGACAAAATGACACGCGTGTCATATAATACATTTTATGACACGCGTGTCATTTTTATATATTCCGGTGATTCACCCTAAGGAGGTTCTGATTATGACATCGAAAGCGAGTGAAAAAAGGGAGCTTATCCTAAACAGCGCTAAACGGGTTTTTATCCGGAAAGGGTATAACCGGGTAACGATGAAGGATATTATTGGAGAAAGCAACATAAGCAGAGGCGGCGTATATCTGTATTTTTCCACAGTAGACGAAATTTTCATCGAAGTGGTAAAAAAGCATAACCGGGCGAAAATGGAAGGAATAAAGGCCGGCATCGAAAAAAGTGATCATTTCAGTCAATTCATGGACGAATTTTTCGCTGATCAAAAAGACCACCTGTTGAATATGGACAAAAGCCTGTTCATCGCGATGATAGAGTTTTGTTTCAGCCATAAAAACGAATCCGATAAGGATTTTTATACGGAACAGTTTTTCAACACGAAGCATATGATTCTCGAGCTTCTGAAGTTCGGGCAAAAAGCGAAGGCTGTTAAAGCCAAAAACATCGACTGTCTAGCCGACTCTATCCTGTTTTTAATCGAGGGATTGCGATCGCTGGCTGTGTCGAGCGGAATATCGGAAGAATTGGCTGACAAGCAGCTGGGTATATGCAGAAGTATGATTGATTCGGATTTATTCTAGCAAAAAGGGAAGGAAATTTTAGATGAATATACTGATTACAGCGGGTGGAACGTCAGAAAAAATGGATGAGGTTCGTACAATCAGCAATATGGCAACCGGACGCTTGGGAAGCATGATTGCGGATGTCTTTCTGGAAAAATCAGACGTATCGGTTACCTATGTCTGTCCCCCCAATGCGGTTCTTCCGCAGAACAGCCGCGCGGAGATTTTATTCATCGACAATGTGCAGGCTCTGAAGCTTGCTCTGGAAAAGCTGCTGAGGGAGCGCCCTTTTAAAGCGATCGTGCATTCCATGGCCGTCAGCGATTATTCTGTTAAATACAGTGTGCCGTCTGATCGTCTGGCGGTTTATATTGCAGAATTTCTACAGCACAATGACCAGGATAAAAAAGATCCGGAGGAGCTTTCGGCACAGATTCACTCCGCAATCACAACGTACAACAGGGAATTTTGTTCCAAAAAAATATCTTCGGACATAGAGAATCTAATCCTATGCCTCCAAAAGACACCGAAAATAATTGAACTTTTTAAAAAGCTTCAGCCGGATGTCATTTTAGTGGGGTTTAAACTCCTTGTCGAGGTTGAGGAAAGCCAATTGCTCCATGCGGCTGAAAAATTAATGGACAAGAACCGATGTGATTTTGTATTGGCCAATGATCAAAAAAACATTGATGAGAATCGCCATATCGGTCTTTTGATTGGAACAGACCAATCTGTTGTACGTTTGAATACAAAATCGGAAATTGCACGAACGATCGTTAACCGCGTGATTCAAAAAATAGAGGGGAATAGGCAGAAATGAAAAATATCGTTTTAGGAATAACAGGAAGCATTGCCGCATATAAAGCAGCTTATCTTGCGAATGTGCTGACCAAATCCGGGTACAATGTCGATGTGATAATGACCCGGGGCAGCATGGCGTTTATTACTCCGCTTACACTCCAGACCTTGTCAAAGAACAAGGTCTATACAGATGTGTTCCAGGTGGATTATCCACAGGAAGTGAAACACATTTCGCTGGCCAAAAAAGCAGATCTGTTTCTGATCGCTCCCGCTACAGCCAACATGATCGGGAAGCTTGCAAACGGGATCGCCGACGATATGCTGACTTCTACTGCGCTTGCCATGAAAGACATCCCGATGCTGATCGCTCCTGCGATGAATACCAGAATGTATGAAAATCCGGTTGTTCGGGATAACATGGAGAAATTAAAAAAATATGGATATCGATTCATCGAGCCAAGAGAAGCCATATTGGCCGACGGAGATCTGGGAAAGGGAGCGCTTGCCGATGTGGACGAAATCATAAGAATGGTGGCAGAAAGCTTGCAGGAGAAGAAGGCATGATTTTTTTAGCGAATATCGGAAACACCAATCTGACGTATGGTCTATATCATCAAGAACGCCTGTCTCCTAGCTTATTTCATCAAAAACGCCTCGCTTCTGGTTTATTTCCTCCGGAATTCCTGTCAACCGGGCGAATCCCGGTTCAACAGCTTTCCCATCAGCGGGATGCGGAAATTCTGCTTCAATCCCTGCTTGAAAAGAACGGACTTCTTCCTATCCAGATTGCCGGTTGCGCGATATCTTCGGTCGTCCCGGAGAAAACGCCGCTCCTATTGAACTCGCTTCAAAAAATCACCTCATCGGAACCTCTCTTTGTATCCAGCCAGACGGATTGGGAATTCGATGTTTCCTCCTATTCGGGCGTTTTGGGGTCGGACCGGTTGTTATGCTGTTCCGCGGCTTTGAAAAAATATCAGCCGCCATTCATCGTGGTCGATTTTGGCACAGCGACTACCGTTAATGTTGTCGATCCATCGGGAGCGTTTATCGGCGGCGTGATTCTGCCCGGTGTCTCGACAGGGTTGCAGGCGCTTTCTGTCCATACGGCATTATTGGATAAAGTATCCTTTTTCCATCCGGAATCGGTAATCGGGAAAAACACAGCGGAATGCATGATGTCCGGCGCCACTTATGGAACAGCGTCTGTGATTGAAGGGTTGGTGAAGCGCATCCGGCAGGAGTTGGGCGCTGCTGCTTCCGTCATCGTCACCGGTGGAAATGCAAAAGCAGCTATATCCCATTGTGATTTGGAACTGCATGCCGAGCCCAATTTACTTTTAGAAGGATTGGCCATTCGGTTCACTCATCACAAGGCCGTGTATCCCGACGGAGAGATGGTATTATGAGAATAAAAAACAACACCCACCGATTGGTTCTTACCTCTTTATTCATTGCCATTATTCTTCTTTTAAACTTTACTCCGATCGGGTACATACAGCTTCCTATTATTAAAGCTACGATCATCCATATCCCGGTCATCATCGGCTCCATCCTGCTCGGCCCGGGAATCGGCGCCGGGTTAGGGGTTGTTTTCGGATTCACAAGCCTCTATAACAATACCTTTGTTCCAACCATCTTATCCTTTGCTTTTTCTCCTGCCATCCCATTGCCCGGAACAAGCAGCGGAAGTTGGGTCTCCCTTCTTGTCACGTTTCTTCCCCGTATTTTGGTAGGCGTTGTTCCATACTATGTTTATAAATTCATCAATAAGCTTCTTAAGAATAAATATACGGGATTGTCTCTTGTTCTTAGCGGCATGATGGGTTCCATGACAAACACGGTTCTTGTCATGAGCCTGATCTGTTTTTTATTCCGGGATGCCTATGCAAAAGCATATCATCTTGCAATAGGCGCGGTGTACAAGGTGATACTGACTATTATTTTTGCCAATGGAGTGCCGGAAGCTATTTTGGCAGCCATTCTTACCGCAGCGATTTGCCGTACATTGCAAAGATACAGGAATTGATTGCTCTGCAAATCACCCTGCAAATGCCACAGAGCAACCGCTTACGAAAAGAAATGCAACATGGGGACGGTTCTTATATTTCATAAACGAAATAAAATGAAATATAAGA
>CAZJXH010000011.1:0-26901 GCA_964549475.1 uncultured Oscillospiraceae bacterium | reverse complement strand
TCGGGCCTTTGACAGACATCCGGGATGTAAACTGTGTGAAATATCAGCACGCCCCTTATGGATTTATGGAAGAACTTGCAGGAGTGCATTGCCAGTATCAGATTCCATCCCATCCGAAGCCCTTCCGCGCGGTATTCAACAACGGACAGGAATTCGAATGCGAATTATGGTGTGACGGATTCCAATTGGAAAACGATACTCAAAGTCTGGCACAATACAAAGATTATCCGCTGGAAGGGCTGTCGGCAGTCGCCTATAAAAAAATCGGAGAAGGCGGCATCATGCTTCTGGGGACATTGCCGGATGAAAAGGCGTATGTGAGTCTGATCCGAAGCATCTGCGATAAAGCAAAAATCGAGCAGGTGGCCAATGCGACCGGCAATCTCGCAGTGCTGACAAGAATAGAGGAGAAGAGCAGCTCTCCCAAAGAATACAAAATATGTATTGAATATAAAAACAAACCGGCTATATATAAAAATACCAAAATCGTTGAAAATATCCTGACAGGCAAGGTGTATAAAGGCAATATCAAGATAAAACCCTATGGTGTCATGATTCTTCAAGAAACAGAGAACGGAGAAATAAATGAGAATCGGTGTTGACTATTATCCGGAACAGTGGGACCGAAGCCGTTGGGAAACCGATGCGAGCATGATGCAGGCCGCCGGAATCTCCTTGATACGGATTGCGGAATTTTCGTGGAGCTTGTCCGAAAAAGAAGAAGGGAAATTTGATTTTGGCTGGCTGGATGAAGTGATCAACCTGTTTTCGGCGCATCAGATCCGCATTGTCCTTGGCACTCCGACAGCAACGCCGCCAAAGTGGCTGGTGGACCGGTATCCTTCGATCCTGCAGCAAGACCGCTATAATCATGTCCGCCAATTCGGAAGCAGACGGCATTATTGCTTCAACAGCAAAGAATATCAGGAAAAAACGTCGATCATCGTCGAGCGGCTGGCCCGGCATTTTGCCGGTCATCCGTCAATTGAAGCATGGCAGATCGACAATGAATTCGGATGCCAGGACACCACATACTGCTATTGCAACAAGTGCCAGGCGGCATTCCGCGTCTGGCTGAAAGAAAAATATAAAACAGCCGAGCAATTGAACAAAGCGTATGGAACCGTATTCTGGAGCCAGACTTATCGGGATTTTGACGAAATCATTCTTCCGAAAGCGTCAACCTGCGAAACTTCCTGTCCTGACACGAGAGGTCAGAACCCGTCCTTGTTTCTTGATTATAAGCGCTTTTCGAGCGATTCGGTGATCCGATACCAGAAATTACAGCGCGACATTTTGAAAAAGTATACAAAAGCGCCCATTACCAGCAATCTGATGGGAAGCTACTCCGAAATCGATTATTTCAAGCTTGCAGCGGACCTGGACTTTGTATCCTGGGACAACTACCTGGATACGCAATGGGGGAAAGGACTTCCTGCCAGCGCCTCTATGGACGGCACCCTCATGAGAAGCCTGAAGAAAAAACCGGTGTGGGTCATGGAGCAGCAGAGCGGACCCTGCGGATGGGGAAAGATGGGAAGCAATCCGGAACCAGGCAAGATCCGGCTGTGGACCTACCAGTCTATCGCAAACGGAGCGGAAACGGTTGTCTATTTCCGGTGGAGAGCCGCTTTGGCTGGAACAGAGCAGTACTGGCACGGCATTTTGAACCATGATGGCAAAGAAAACAGGCGATACCGGGAAGTCTGTAAAATCGGGGAGGAAATCCGACGTTTGAACCAGATCTATCCGGAAATGGAAAACAAACCGGATGCCGCTATCATCAAATCGTATGATTCTTCCTGGAGCCATTCGATTCATCCGCATGCCGAAGGATTCCATTATGGCGGGATGCTTCATGATACCTATCAAACGCTTTATAACAAAGGAATCAACGCGGACTTTGCCGCACCGGACGAATCTCTGACCCGATATAAGCTTGTTTTTGCTCCGGCGTTGAACCTTGTGGATTCGCCGATTCTGGAAAATCTGACCCGCTTCGTCAAGGAGGGGGGGCATCTGGTGCTGACCTATCGCAGCGGGACAAGAACAATGAACAATACAATGGTCGAGATGGAAGCGCCGGGCGTGTTCGCGGATCTGGCCGGTGCGACAGCCGGTGATTTTGACCCCCTGTCCGGAAGGACTGTCCCGGTCAATGGGATATACGGAAAAGGAACAGCGAAGATCTGGTGTGATATCATGAAACCTGCGACGGCGACGGCTCTGGCGATTTATGACGGCAACCATTATGCCGGGGAAGCCGCCATCACCGAAAACCGCTGCGGGAAGGGCCGGGTTTATTATATGGGATGCGATCTTGACGAGAATGCAATGGATAAGCTGTGTCAATACTTTCTGGATCAAGCCGGTGTCTCCTGTGCATTCCGATACATGGTTCCGGGCGTCGAGGTCTCAAAAGTGGATTCGATGGGGGATACCCTCTTTTTCATCCTGAATCATAACGATCATAAAGTGATGATGAAACTCGAAAACGAATATACAGATGTCCTGTCGGAGAAAAAGGCGGAGAATGTTCTTTTATTGGAACCCTACGATGTCGTATTATTAAAAGAAGCGAGGTGAAAGCCAATATGCGGAGATTGTCGCTGCGAAAAAAAAGAACAGTCAAAATAACAACCTATATGGTTTTGTTTCTTATGCTTATGAGTTTTTTTAGCGTATCATCTTTCGCTTTGGAGGAATCCTCCGCAAAGAACACAGCAAATATTGTGGAATCAGGCAACAATGTGAAATCAGCCGGCACCGCAGAAACAAGCGACATCATTTATTATGCGGATGTTTTAAAATCCTATGATTTAAACAAAGCATCCAATGCCGGCGAGGAGACGGTCGATCTGGCAACCGGGGTAAAGGCAGACGGAACGCCGGCGAATCTGGAGCAATACCGGAATATGTCCGTCATTAAATGGGATACCGGGGAAACCGGATACAAGTTCCGGTTTTCCGCAGAAGCAGGACTTTACACCATCCGGATCTCCTATATTCCTCTTGCAGAAACGACAGCGGACATTGTCAGATCCATTAAAATCGACGATACCTCGCGATTCATCGAAATGCAGAATATCAAGCTGCCCCGATGCTGGGTATCGGACGGGAACAATTATTTTGATTACAATGACGACGAAAGAGCAGCCACACTGAAACAAGAAGAGAAATTGCTCCGGGCGGATGTCCGGGATCTTTATGGATTATACAGCGAGCCGCTCCTTTTCGATCTTGAAAAAGGCACCCATACGATCACCCTCGAATCGGTTTCCGGTACTTGTGCCATCCAGGGCATTGAGCTGATCCCTTATCAACCCCTGGAGAACTACCGGCAATATGCCGTTGGCCAGGAATCGTCCGCGAAATATGATGGCGAGTCCGTCATGGTGCAGGGAGAAGCGCCGTCCGAAAGAAGCGACAGGACGCTGAACATCAAATCCGTCAAAGATGCCGCGATGAGTCCTTTCAAACTCGGATCCATCCGGTTAAACGCAATCGGGGACTGGAACTGGAGAAACGGGAACGAGGAGATCACTTGGAAGATCAATGCGCCGAAGGACGGCCTGTATAAATTGACCATGCGCGTCAAACAGGACTATAACAACCTGGTAACCTACCGGCAGGTCAAGGTGGATGGAACGGTCTTGTTTCAGGAGCTTTCCGCCTATCCGTTCTACGCTTCAGCGGAATATAAAACAATCGTACTGGGCGGCGAAACCCCCTATCTGTTTTACTTGAAAGAGGGGGAACACACCCTGTCTATGAGCGCTGTCACCGGAGAACTGACACCGGTTATCAACGAGCTGCAGGCGCTGTCCAGAACGCTATCCAAATCCGTCCGGGAAATCCAGACAATCACAGGAACCATTCCGGACCCGAATTTTGATTATGAGCTGGCAAAAAAAATGCCCTGGCTGCTATCCGATCTGACGGAATATTCGCAGCGCATCACCGCATTGTCGGAGAAACTGAAAACAGTATGTAAAAGCAATCCCGCGCTGATCGCATCGCTGCTCAGTGAAGCGGACAAGCTGAGCAATATGATTAGAAAGCCGGAAACGATCCCGCAGAAAGTAGCGGATCTATCCACCATGCAGGGTCTGCTGGCGGATTATTCCATCACCTTGAAATCAATGCCGCTTGCGGTGGACTATATCGAACTGACAAGTCCCGACCGGAAGATCGTTCAAAGAACCTCTTCGCTCTGGGACAGAATCAAGCTCCAGGTGGTGGATTTTATCCAGTCCTTCACGAAAGATTATAGCAATACAACAACCGACAATAAGGAAGAAATGAAATCCATCAATGTATGGGTGTCAAGAGGAAGAGACTGGGGTGAAACAATCCAGCGAATGGCGGATGAGGCATTCACTCCGAAATACAACGTAAAGATCAAGGTGAACATTCTCCCGCCCGGCTATACCACTGTCATCAACGGCGCATCCCCTCTTCTTCTGTCCATTGTATCCGGACAGGAGCCGGATATCGCCATGGGAAGCGATATGGATACGCCGATTGAACTGGCGATCCGGGGCACAACGGTAGATCTTTCTAAACTGGATGGTTTTAGCGAGGTGGCGAATCGGTTTGCCGCCGGTGCGATTTCCCCGTTTTCCTATCAGGGCGGCGTTTATGCATTGCCGGAGACCATGGACATTCCTCTGCTGATTTATCGGACGGATATTTTCAAAGAATATTCGATTCCCGTTCCTCAGACATGGGAGGAGCTATGGATTTATACTCTTCCTAAGCTCAAGCAGATCAGTGCGAAATTTTCCATGGTATCCCAGCCGGATAACGCGGTGAATACCGCAAAGCTTTCCATGTACGCAACGTTCCTGTTTCAAAACGGCGGCGAGTTCTATAAAAAGGACGGAACCTCCGCATTGGATTCAGAATTGGCGTACAAGGCGTTTTATGCATGGACGAAAAATTTCATCCAATACCAGTCTCCGCAGGCCACGAATTTTTATAATGAAATGCGGATCGGCACCATTCCAATCGGAATCGGCTATATGGGAGACTATCTGATGCTGGACATCGCCGCCCCGGAATTGTACGGACGCTTTGATATCGCACCGATCCCGGGAGTCAGGAACGAGAAGGGCGAAATCGTACGCTATGGCGCCGGCAGTGTCTCTTCCGCCATGCTGTTCAAAAAAGCCGCTTTACAGGATGAAGCCTGGGAGTTTATCAAATGGTGGACCCAGGGCAGCACACAGGAACAGTTCGCATCGGAGATTGAAGCAAAGGTCGGACCGACGGCAAGATGGTTCTCTGCGAATCTCGAAGCGTATTTTTCCCTGCCATGGGGAAAAGACCGCGCCAATATCATCAAAGAATGGCTTCCGTGGTATAAGAATGCGTACAATACCCTGGGCGGATACATGACATCAAGATCCGTGAACAACGCATGGACCCGAACGGTCCTGTCCGGGATGAAACCGCGGGATTCCCTCGAGCAGGCGTTTACAGAGATCAATATCCAGGTTGAACGGAAAAAGAAAGAATATGGGGTGAAATAATGATCACGAACGAAAGGAAGAAAAAAAGACTGGATTATTTCAACAACATGAAATTTTTAAAAAGGAAGAAGAATATTGTAGCGTATCTTTTTCTGATTCCTTTTTTCCTTCTTTTCACCTTGTTTGTTATTATTCCGGTTTTGTGGGGATTTTTCATTTCTTTCACCAGTTATGACCTGATCAACCCAATGAAGTGGCAGGGCCTGGCGAACTACATCGATCTGGTGACAAACGACGAACTGTTTATCGTCGCATTGAAAAATACGCTGTATTTTGCCGTAGTGGCGGGTCCGATCGGATTCATCTCCTCCTTTTTCTTCGCCTGGGTGATCAATCAGCTGAAATTCCGCAATGGATTCTCCCTGGCGTTCTATGCTCCTTCCATCACCAGTGTCATGGCGATCAGCGTGGTCTGGCTCAGCCTGTTTTCGTCAAACAGAACCGGAATCGTGAATAATTTTCTGCTGAAAATCAGCGCGGTGGCGGAACCGCTCGGCTGGACCATCGATCCGAAATACATCATGCCGCTGATCATTTTCATCTCGGTCTGGATGAGCATGGGCGCAGGATTCCTGACGAATCTGGCCGGCCTTGCGACAAGGAACATGGAAATTTATGAGGCCGGAAAAATCGACGGCATCCAGAACCGGTTCCAGGAGCTTTTCCTTCTGACAATCCCCCAGATGAAGCCGCAGCTGCTGTTCAATGCGATCATGGCGATTGTCAGTTCCCTGAATGTGTACGATCTGACGGTTCAGATCGCCGGGTTCCCCAGCCCCGACAACTGTGCGCTGACGCTCATCGCCCATATGTATGATTACGGATTTGTCCGGTTCGAACTGGGCTATGCTTCGGCGATTTCCTTTGTACTGCTTATTATCAGCATGATCATGGGGCAGATCGTGATGAAATTATTATCAGAGAAAGAATAGGAGGAGCGATCATGAAAGAGATAAAAAAAAGAAAAAAGATCTCCGCCGGCTGGATTGTGACATACACCCTCATGATCCTCCTCGTTGTCTTCACGTCGCTTCCTCTGATATACATGGTATCGACGGCTTTTAAACCGCTGGACGAACTGTTTCTGTTTCCGCCGACATTCCTTGTGCGCAAGCCTTCCCTCGATAATTTCAAGGCATTGTTTACTTCCATGACCGACAGCATTATTCCGATGACAAGATATCTTTTCAACAGCCTGTTCACTACTGTGGCGACGGTTGCCGGAACCGTGCTGATCTGCAGCATGGCGGCCTACAGCCTCGAGAAACTGAGAGCGCCCGGCTATAAGATTCTCTTCAAGATTGTGATTGTCGGCCTGATGTTTGTCCCGCCGGTCGCGCAGATTCCGATTTACATTGTCATGAGCAATCTTGGAATGCTGGATACTTATTACGCTTTGATCATCCCGTCGCTTGCAACGCCCATGTATCTGTTTTTAATCAAACAATTCATTTCACAGGTTCCGGAATCCCTCCTTGAAAGCGCGCGGATCGACGGAGCCGGGGAATTTGCCACTTTCTGGCGGGTGGTCATGCCGATCGTAAAGCCTGCGTGGTCGACAGTCGTTGTATTCTCGTTTATTGCAAGCTGGAACAACTCCGGGAATTCAATCATTTATATCACCAACCAGGCGATGAAGACCCTGCCTTATGCGCTCACAAGCATCGGGAACGGTGTGGTGGGCGGGATCGGCGCCATGTCGGCGGCGGCATTGCTCACCACTGCGCCGACGATTATTGTGTATCTGTTCATGCAAAAACAGGTAATGAATACAATGGCTTATGCAGGAATCAAGGGATAGAAAACGATCGATCGATTTGAAGAATGAAAGGATGAAAAGCCGATGATGGGAAAAGAGATAAAAAGAATAATGGCTGCCGGAAAGAACCGACGTCCGGTATCCGGCCGCCGTTTCGCCGTCCATGCGATGACGGGACTCCTTGTCTTTTTACTTCTTGCGGCATCGGTGAGCGCAGAAGGTCCTGAGAACAGCTATGTGATCAACCTGGAAGGAGAAAAACAGGTTATTCCTTTATCGTATAGTGTAACGGACACCTTTTCCTTTTTTAATCTGACGGTAGATACCCTGTCTTCTCCGGCCGATCTGTTTGTTGACAAAAAGGACCAGCTGTATGTCCTGGATTCGGGAAACGGCAGAGTGCTGAAAATGCAAAAATCCGGCGAACTGATTCAAGAATATCGTCCGCAGGGCGAAAGCGCTCTCAAGAAACTATCCGGAATCTATGTGGACGAGCAGGAGAATATTTATATCGCGGATACCGAAAATGGCAGAATTCTTGTTTTGGACAAAGCCGGGAAGGTGATCAACACCCTGACCCAGCCCACCTCGCTTCTATATGACAAGTCCTATCCGTTCAAACCGGTTAAAATGGAGGTGGACAGCCTTTCCCAGATCTATGTGATCAACAACCTCGACTACCATGGATTCACCATTCTGGATCTTCAGAACAATTTCAAGGGCTATCTTGCCGCAACAAGACTGCAGCCGGATTTCTGGGCGAATTTCATCAATCTGTTCGCGACAAAAGAACAAAAAGAGCAATTTGGAAAACGGATTCCACCCCAGCATACAAATTTGTCGATTGCGGAAGACGGTTCGATCTACACAACAACGGCGAATGTCACAGCGGAACAAATGAAACGGTATTCTGCGGTCGGGAGCAATTTTTATCCCTTCACCGGCACATTCGGAGACACCTCGACGGATTATGTCATGGAAAAGTTCGGAAAGACGGTGAGCTCCCCGAAATTTGTCGACGTGTGTGTGGACCCGTTCGGCATTGTGAGCCTATTGGACAATTTATCCGGAAGAATCTACCAGTACGATCAGGATGGCGTAATGATCGCGGTTTTCGGCGGAACAGGAAACTGGGCGGGCCGGTTTATGAACGCCGTGGCGATTGACAATGATTCCCAGGGCAACCTTTATGTTTTGGACCAGAATTTGAACACCGTCCAGGTTTTCAAACCAACGGAATTCATCAAGAAGGTCCGGGATGCGCTGGCTTTGTACAATAACGGCAAATACATCGAAGCCGGATCCCTCTGGGAGGAAATTCTTGTGATCGATTCGGAATATGTCGTGGCGCACATCGGGATGGGCAAGGCGGAGCTGAAAAGGAAGAATTTCGATATTTCAATGGAGCATTATCGGAAAGCCGGGGATAAATACGGCTATTCACAGGCGTTTTCGGGTTATTTGAAGCAAATCACCCAGAAATACTTCCTGGCCATCGTTCTTTCCATCTGTGCACTGATCACGGGGCTCTTTTTATTGCTTTCGGCCTTGTACCGCAAGGCGAAAAAATTAAGCAGGGGGAGATAGCATGAAAAGATTCTGGAAAACTTATTATAATCTTTTCATGCTAGGGGAAAAGCGCTTGACGGCGGTGAGCCAAGCCGTCAGACTCCTTCGGAGCCGCGCGCTTTTCCATGGCATATACGATCGTATTTTCATGCCTCTTGTCATAAACAGTGATCTTTTCATTTATGGGGGAAACCGCTTGACGGTGGTGAGCCAGGCCGTCAGACTCCTTCGGAGCCGCGCGCTTTTCCATGGCATATACGATCGTATTTTCATGCATAGCATATACGATCTTATTTTCATGTCTCTTATCATTAACAGTGATCTTTTCATGCTATGTTCGAGTTCTAAAAGACGGAAAGCCGGGGTAGCGATATGAACGGATATCAGATTTCGATAATGGTCCTTTTTGCACCGACGGACGGATTTCTTGCAATCAAGAAAGACCGGGAGAATTTCTCCTATCTTGCTCCGACGCTGATCTACCTTTGGTGCGTTTTTGCAAATGTAATGAGATTGTTCCTGGTTCATTACCCGCTTTCCACCGTCAATGTGCTGGATGTGAATCTGTTTCAGCAGGTTTTCAGCTTTGTCATCCCGGTATTTTTATGGATTTTCGGGCTTTATTATGTTACCTGTATTTTTAGCGGGGAAGTCCTGCTGCGGGAGATTTATTCGGCAATGGCCTATTGCCTGCTTCCTTATGCCATTCTGATCCTCCCGATTGCGCTTTTTTCGAATGTCCTTGGAATCGAAAATGCCGGGTTGATTGCCGCATTGACCAATCTGGTCTATGTCTGGGTGGTTCTGCTGGTGATTACAAGCATCCGGGAAATGAATTCCTATTCCATTCCCGCAACCATTGGAGTGATCTTCATCAGCCTTATCGCAGTGGTCTTTATCGCGGTGATCCTGGTGTTGCTGTATGTGCTGGGCGTGAAGCTTTTTGACTTTATTGTGGAATTGTTCAAAGAGTATCGCATCCTGATTTTTGAGTAAAGGAGGTGGCCTGATCATGAATCGAATCATCCGTTCTATTCTTTGTATTGCGCTTTTACTGGCGATATCAACCGGTACCGTCCAAGCGGCCGGAACAGATGCGACAAAGGCTGCCGGTGCGACCGAAGGACTTGCGGCGGACAGCGCGTCACAGGGGAAACAGCTGCTTGCGGACGGATACCTGTTTGCCGCGGAAAACAGTGGACTGGCGCTGTATTATCAAAACAAGACCGCTGCGATTGCCATATTGGATAAAAAAAGCGGAAAAGTATGGACTTCCCGTTTCCCGGAAGCGAACTATCCCGCGCAGAATGTGACAGAGCTGATCAAGGAAGAGTTCAATTCCCTTTTCACCCTCTCCTACACTCTTTTGAACAAACAATCCTCCAATCAGATTGTCACCCCGCTGGAGGCGCTGGAGTACACGCTGTCGACAAAAACCAGCGAAAACGGAGTCACGTTTGACTTTGCAATCGAAGAAATCAACCTGTCGTTTTCTGTCAGCGCCACCATCGGCAAAGACGGGTTGAATGTCACGATCCCTGCGGATAAAATAAAAGAAGGCGAGGGAGTGGCGGAACAAATCGCCGCGAAAGGGAAGAGCATTTCCGCGTTTATCGATGACAGCATTCAAAAGAGCGAGACCTATTTGGCAGACAGCCAGATTCCTTCGAATATCAAGACGGATTTACGAGATGGAATCAGTGAATTTAAAAAACTGAAGTCGGAAGCGGCGAAAATCACGAGCGCGGTAAACATTGAAAGTGAAAGCGACAAGCTGCTTCGAAACCTAAATGAGATTCAAAATTACTATGTAGGGTCTTTTTCAAAACCCGGATTCTTTTCAAAACTGCTTTTATCGGACAAAGTCAGTGACGAAGTTAAAAAAGCATATCAGATCAAGCAGAATGAATTCGACGATGCCATCATGCCGGTCAAAATAACGATCAGCTCATTAAAGGCCATCAACGTCGGAAGCCTGGTTGAAATAAGCCTGCTGCCGTACTTTGGCGCATGCGATGACAGCATGTCGGGATATATGCTGTACCCCAACGGATCCGGAGCCATCACGGAATTCAAGAAAAATCACGGTTCCTTTTCCAGCAATTTCAAGGCATCCACCTTCTCGGAACAAAGTCCGGATATCGACTGGGAGCAATCGATTGACGGAGTCGGCTTGAAACGGACGCTGATTCCGTATTTCGGGGTGAAGCAGGGGGACTGCGCCTTCATCGGATATGTCACCCAGGGAAAAAGTGAAAGCAATATTATTTTCTCCCCATCCGGATACATTGTGAATGTGAATCGGATCGGAACCAGCTTTGTTTACCGCCGCACCATCGCGGTTTCAAACAGCGGCGGAACCTGGATGGGAGGACAGCAGTCCGTTGCGTACGAAACCGAAATCGGCGCATTCGACGCTTCGGTCCAATACCAGTTTTTACAGGGCGGGGATGCGGATTACAGCGGAATGGCCCGCACGTTGAACCGCTTTATGCAGGATCAGCAATTACTGGTCAAAAACCCTGTTCTGTCGGAGGGAATTCCGCTTGCGCTGGATCTTTTCGGAGGATATAACCAGAAAGTGCTGATTTTCAACAACTACATTGTTGGAACAACTTTCAATGAGGCCAGCCGGATGATCCATGAAATCATAGGAAACCATAAAATTCCGCTTCTGGTGAATTTCACGGGGTTCAGCCAGAATGGATATGGCTCCTATCCAACCGAGACAAAAGCCGCCAGCCAGCTGGGCGGGCTTGAAGGCATCCAAAATCTGGCGAAAACCGTCCAGGAGAAGGGCGGAATGCTTTTCCTGCAGGACAATCCGCTGCTGGCGGACTATAGCGGAAAAGGGTATGCGGAAGGGGATCTGGCGCTGAACACCAATTTAAGGATTGTCCAGAGCCTGGATAAGAAATCCTATCTGCTTTCCCCGAAAAAGATACAGGACCGCATGCTGGAGAAGTATTTGCCGTTTTATCAAACGACGAAGGCGAATGGAATCAATCTGGATATGATGGGCAGTTTTCTTTATTACGATTATTCCAGCAAATCAAAAGCAGCCAGAAGTGAAACCGCCGCACTCTGGCAAGAGGTGCTGAGCGAGGCGAAGGCCAAAATGTCCGGGGTTGCGGTAACCGGGGGGAATGAGTATGTTTTCCCCTATACGGACTGGATTATGAATGTTCCGACCTCGACTTCCGGCTATATTTACACCGATTACGGAGTGCCTTTCTACCAAATGCTGATCCATGGATGGATTCCTTATACCTCCGAACCGGTCAATCAGTATTATGACAAGCAGCTGCAGTTCCTGAAGTCCATTGAATATGGAAATCTGCCTTATTATAAACTGACATACAACCCGGTTGATACCAATGCAATCAATTTATATGTCTCGGAATATTCCGTTTTCTATGAGGATGTCATTGATACCTATAACCGGTATTCCAAGGATTTTTCGGGCATCACGGACCAGCAGATGCTTTCGCACAGGCGGGACGGGGACCTGGTGGAAATACAATATGCGGATGGCACGATTGTTTATATCAATTATGGGGACGCGAACATAACCGTTCAAAATACAACCATAAAACCAATGAATTATCATATTACAAAACCGATAGGAGGTGAGATGCTTGAAAAGGTCACAAAAGAAGCTCTTTCGGAGAGAGAACCGAGCGGGGTATATCTACCTTATTCCCTGGGGAATTGGATTTTCCCTGTTCTTCTTGTATCCGTTGCTATACTCGGTGGTATTGGCGTTTTCGTCTATAAAAAACGCCGCAACATTCGAGCTTGATTTCGTCTTTTTGGATAATTTCAAACAGGCGCTGACAAATGATGTGAGTTTCATGCCGGCATTGTACAGCTCCCTGCTGGATCTGGTGAACATTCCGATCGTGATCATCTTCGCCCTTTTTGTCGCAACGCTGCTGAATCGGAAATTGAAAGGACGCGGTTTTTTCAGGGCCATGTTCCTGCTTCCGATCCTGCTTGGAACCGGGGCGGTCATGGAGGCTTTACAGGGCAACTCCTCCCAGGTATCGGTGACACTGGGCGCAATGGCAAATACCTCCACCGCCGGAATCTCTTTCCGGGATCTGCTGCTGAACGATCAGTTGATGGCCCTGTTAGGACCCAACCTGTCAGGCTTTGTCGGCGTCATTATCAACAAGATCTCTTCGGTGATGTGGATTTCGGGGATACAGATTATCATTTTCCTTGGAATTCTACAGACCATTCCGCAGGAACTGTATGAGGCAAGCGTGGTGGACGGGGCATCGGAATTTGACAAACTCTGGAAAATCACCCTGCCGCTGGTCATGCCCGCTATCCAGTTGAATGTTGTCTATACAATCATTGACAGCTTTACGAATACAAGCAACAAGGTTATCAACTATATTCAGGTGGTATCGTTCCAGAATTTTACCTTGGCATACGGCAGTGCTCTGAGCTGGATGTATTTTCTGGTTATCGGCATTATCCTGGTCATCCTGTTTGCAATGATGAAACGGTATACCTTTTATCTTGGCTAGGCAAGCGATAAAACACGGAGGAGATATGAATATGATTTCATCACGGGCCAATATTAGAAAAAGAGCGCTCAGGTTCATCGGCAATGCGATTGTCTATCTGCTTCTGATTGAGTTTGTTTTCGTCTTTATCTATCCGTTTCTATTCATGATTGTCAATTCTTTTAAATTCGATTCGGATTTCAGAGATTTGAACAGGCAATGGATTCTGACCGGACTTAATTTTGAAAACTATCAGAATGCCATGGAACTGATTCAATACAGTTCGTCGCTGATCGTCAATCTGCTGATTGCTTTTTTTGCGACACTGGGGCATGTCGCATCCTGTGCCTTTATCGCGTATGGTGTGGCAAGGTATGATTTCAAAGGGAAAACAGTGGTTTTTGCATTGATTATCCTGAGCATTCTGGTTCCGCCGCAGCTTCTGCAAATGCCTTTGTATATCCAGTTTGCGAAAATGGGCTGGATCGGAACGGTTTTGCCGATTATCATTCCCTCTTTCTTTGGATTTGGATTGAAGGGCGGATTGTTTATCTTCATCTTTATGCAGTTTTTCAAAGGTCTGCCCAAATCCTATGAGGAATCCGCAAAATTGGAAGGGTGCGGCAGCCTGTCCGTGTTTTTCAAAATCATGCTTCCTTTATCCAAAACATCCATATTGGTAGTTTCTACCCTCTCAGTCATCTGGCATTGGAATGATGCGTTTGAGCCAGGTGCCTATCTGACCGGCGGGACCAAGGTGCTAACCCAGATGCTGGATGCCATGCCGCAATATTTATACCAAAGTGTCGCCGCCAGCGGAGCTACGATCAGTCCGGTCCAGCTTGCCGCTTGTGTGATGACCATTCTTCCGCTTTTGATTCTGTTTGGTGTTATCCAGAAGAAATTCATGGAGGGAATTGAATTTTCAGGACTGGCGAATTAACATATTAAAAATCTACGGACTGCTTGCAAAATCATATTCTGCTGAAAACGAAAGGGAAAGCGATGGAACGAGAAACCATTAAAATATTTCATCATGAGGATATCAGAAAGATCCTGCGGCAAACCAGTCAGAATCACACGAATTATTTGCTGGAAGGCGGATTTGTCTATGATGCGGATGTTGAAATCGTTCATGGAGAACATTTGTCAATAGGGGTTTTTGGAACAAGACCCGCGGTTCTGGATGGAGGATTGTCGGACGGTATCCGGATCACAGACTGTGTGGATGTTGAAATTTCCGGACTGATTGTCAAAGGTGCCGGATGGAATGAGAACCGCAAGGGGGTCGGGGTCCGGATCGAAACCTCCCGGGAGATTGTGATCCGGAACGTGGAGGTTTTTGGATTTCAACAGGCGGGAATCGGGGTCGGATCAAGCACAGATGTGACCGTGGAGGGATGTTATGCCCACAACAACGGGTACTGCGGCATCACGAGCTTCACCGGACAAAAACAAAACAGGAATCTGTGGATCCGTCACTGCAAGGCATTGGACAACGGCGGAGATCCGACAATGAAAAATAATCACAGCGGCAGCGGAATCGCCATTTTCCATGCGGAAAATGTTGCGGTCGAGTATTGCGAAACGGCTGGAAACGGCTGGGCGCAACGGCAGGAGAACATCAACGGACCTGTTGGAATCTGGTGTGCCTGCGATGTGAAAAATGTGATCTTCCGCAAGAACATTTCGCGACACAACAGGACACAGCCCGGCGGGGTGGACGGGGACGGATTTGATATCGACGGAGGGGTCTCCGACGGCTGGATGGAATATAATTATTCCTACGAAAACGAAGGAAGCGGGTATCTTTTCTGTGAATACGGATCCGGACTGGATTATAAAAACAACCACATGAAATATTGCATCAGTCTGATGGATGCGCAGAGAGTACCGCGACAGGGATCGCTTCAATATTACGGACCGGAGGGGCTGTCCCTTCAGAATTCGATGACCCGGGACTGCCTGTTTGTTCCGTCGCCGGGCCGGCATTGCATTGTGAACAATGAAGTCGAGAAGGACTGCAAGGGGATCGATGCGTCGGATTGTGTTCTGGTACAATCCGATGTCCCGGCGGTTTCCACAACAGAAAATCGGTTTACCTCGATTCATGACAATCATATCCTTTCGGATAAAGCGTTGTATGACCGGATTCAGCGTGCGGTTCCCCGGCTGACCAATCCAAGACTATTGGATGAATTGCCCGTTTTCCGGTATTTAGAGAATAAAACCCTGGCCGATGCGATCAGGCATCATTCTATTTCCGAGCTTTTCGGAATGACAGAAAAAGTGCTGCCGGACAGGGGCACTTTGCAATTTGTCTATGATTTGAATGGAAGAGACTTTGAAGGATCGGACATTCTCCTGCATGCAGTGATTTGTTATGACAGTATAAAGCCGGGATATGCTCTTAAATTAGATGGATGCCCTGCAAAGGTTCAATTCAGCTGCCCCGCGCTTGAATCAGGGAAACATTATATTGCTGTTCTGACCGCAAGGATCCAAAGTCCCGATACGGAAGCCTGCTTCTATATCAAAGAAAAAGAGCGCTGCTTGAATTCATTGATGCTTACCGGAACGGTCAGCGCCTATCATTCTTTTATCCTGCCGTTTACGAGTAAAAATAATTCGGTGGATATCGGGATCGCACAAAGCGGTGGAGAAGGCGCGGTCTACTGTGAAAAAATCTCGCTTCACAGGATGCCGGACACCAACCAATCCAGTCCGGAAACGGGCGGTTTATCCGCTTATAGCACGACAGGGGATGTATACGCGGATGCCTCGGCAGGAGATGGGGATGCGCGCGCCAGCCATCCTTCGATCTTTTTGAATGGGCAGGGAAGCGCACTGACGGGATATCACCGGATCCAGGGAAAGAACCCTGCATCCGATGAACAGGCATCAAGGAGCATGACGCTGTCTGCTGTGATCCGCACAGGGGAATGCGATGGCCTGCTCTTTATCGAATATAAAGAACGGAGAGAAACATTGCTTCTGTCAAGCCGGAAACAGCATTATAAAATTGAATTTGCCATTGATCCCGAAGATACAAGCGCAGAGAACCCTGCCGATATTAATGACGGATGGGATTTTATCCGATACGGGGTGATGAACAAGGGTGGAAAAAATAACGGGAAGATTGAAATCGTAAAAATTGAATTGAAATGAGGGGGTTATCAAATGTTTAAAAAAGTATTCATCGTCATGGTTTGCTTTGTACTGGCGCTCAGTACATTCGGATGCAGCAGCGGAGGCGGGAAAAGCAGCTCCGGCAGCTCATTGACATCCAGTTCCGAAGTGTCGGACCCTTTTGCCCCGACCTCAAAAATAATCAAGGTGTCCTGGTATACGCCCTGGTGGATTGAATCGACGGAAAATGATTTTATCTTCGATGAGTTTGCGCGGAAATACCCCGGGTACACCATCGTGAAAGAAGAGCTTCGGGAACTGCCGGATCTCCTGTCTGCCATCCAGGCAGGAACCCAGCCGGATGTGTGGATGGGAGGGGATCCCAACCAGACGAATTTTACAAGCGGATGCTATCAGGATCTGTTCTCCTCCCTGGATGATTATCTGGCGAAGGATCCGGTATTGAATAAAAACACGCTTGCCGCATCCCAAATGGAATTGTCGAATTTCTTCGGACATTTCTATGCATTGCCCTATCAGACAAGCCAATTCTGCATCGTGTATAATAAGAAACTGTTTTCGCAAGCCGGAATTGATCCGGAAAAACCACCGGTCACCTGGACGGAATTTTATGAATATGCCAAAAAACTGACCAAGTTCGACTCGAACGGCGTGCTGACACAAATGGGCGTCATTGACGGGCCGTGGCAATACCAGCTGGAAAATCTGAAAAAGTCGGGCGGTTCTTTGCAGGATAACGGAGTGGATTCCAATATGAACTCAAGCTGGATGCTGGAGGTCAATGAATATGCGGATAAGTTCTCCAAATTGACCGGCAGCGACAGTGCGAAACCAAAGGACGTCCAGTTCACCATGGAAAACGGAAACGCGGCAATGACGGTGAACGGCAATCTGTCCTATCTGAATTCCTATGCCCAGGCCGGAATCGACTTTGGCATTGCGAAACTGCCTCGCCCGGACGATTATGACCAGCAGATCATTCCAACTCTGCTATGGTATTATCTGACCATTCCGCAAGGGGCGAAAAACCCGAACGGCGGATGGCTTTTTGCAAAATTTGCCATGACAGACGGACTTTATCAGAGCATCGCCAAAGACTATCAAAAAAATCCAAGCGGATTGTTCCCGCAGTATATCGCCCATCAGCCGACCCGTGAAAAAGTATACAACACTTTTTTGCAGAATTTATCGACGAAGACGGCGGATCTAGTGAAGAAAAGAGATCTGCTGGTGACGGACAACACCTACATCATGCCGTTTTCTCCGATTCATTCCACGCTGATCGCCATCGAAAACAAATGGAGCGAAAAGCAAAATGCCGGAACGGTCGGGCTTAAAGAACGACTGGAAGGCGTGCATCAGGAATATCAGGCTCAGCTGTCCACATGGAAAAAGGACATGATAGCAAAGGGATGGGCGTTCCCGGAGGGGCAAAAACCCATTCCGCCGACTAAATAGAGAAATATTCTTTTTCGAGCAATCGATTTGTCTATAAAACAGTCATTTTGGATATTAATTTAAAGCAGATAGTGCGCTATTATGTGGGTAATGACAATAAATTCATTTTTTAAAAATCAGAAAGGAATGGCGTATTATGAAAAAAGCATTCTCCCTTATTCTGGCTTTGGCACTTGTTTTTTCTTCCTTTGTGTTTACAGTGTCCGCAGATGAAGTCACCACATGGAAATTCGGAGGATCGGCTCCTGTAGCCGGACAGGACGGAACCGCGCAGGGGCAGAACGGCTGGTATTATATGTGGTCGCCCGAAACAAACAAAGCGGGTGCCATGGATGCCAGCAAGATCAAAGAAAGTGTTTATTCAGAGACTGGATCGGGGTATTTCCCTGATTTGGCAGCAGGAAAGGGATGGATCGCGGATATTTACGCCGTAGATGGCTATACCGGCGGATCAAGCTGGAAAAATTGGTGGCTTCAGTCAAGTGCCGGGACCATGAACCCTTCCGTGGTGGATGCACCGTACGCATCCACGGTTTTAGGCTGGAAAGCGCCAGCGGCGGGAACCTATTCTTTCGTTGTGAAATATACCGCCGGTGGACAGACTACACTCTGGGAAGGCGTAACCTATCCTTCCAGCGGAGACGGTGTCACGATCTCCGCTTATGCGAAGACGACCAAGCTTTACAGCAAGGCAACCACGGTTGGAATGGTACAGGGGGTGGACGGCGGAGGAAATCCATCCGGAGCTCCTTATCAAGGTGCTTCTATCGATACGGATGTGACATTCACCGTAAGCGCGATGCTAAAAGCCGGCGAGATGTTCTATCTGGTTGCTGACCCGAATGCAAATGGAGGTGAGGATATCGCCAAGGCAGAAGTCGACGTGACAAAAACCGGGCATTATATCGATAACACAACGGCATGGGGATTCGGCAGCCCGCTGTATACCGGACAGGACGGAACCGCACAGGGGCAGAACGGCTGGTATTATATGTGGTCGCCCGAAACAAACAAAGCGGGTGCCATGGATGCCAGCAAGATCAAAGAAAGTGTTTATTCAGAGACTGGATCGGGGTATTTCCCTGATTTGGCAGCAGGAAAGGGATGGATCGCGGATATTTACGCCGTAGATGGCTATACCGGCGGATCAAGCTGGAAAAATTGGTGGCTTCAGTCAAGTGCCGGGACCATGAACCCTTCCGTGGTGGATGCACCGTACGCATCCACGGTTTTAGGCTGGAAAGCGCCAGCGGCGGGAACCTATTCTTTCGTTGTGAAATATACCGCCGGTGGACAGACTACACTCTGGGAAGGCGTAACCTATCCTTCCAGCGGAGACGGTGTCACGATCTCCGCTTATGCGAAGACGACCAAGCTTTACAGCAAGGCAACCACGGTTGGAATGGTACAGGGGGTGGACGGCGGAGGAAATCCATCCGGAGCTCCTTATCAAGGCGCTTCCATTGATACTGACCAGACCTTCACGGTATCAGCTCACCTGGCAATCGGAGAGATGGCGTATTTCATCGTTGATCCGAATACTACTGGCGGGGAAGATATTGCAAACTTGAACGTTCAAGTAGTCGGAACGGAATTCGACGCATTGCCAACGCCGACGGCTGGTGCAACACCGACGCTTTCGCCAAATCCGCAAACAAATGATACAACTCCGGGCATCCTTCCGATCCTTATCATCCTGATGGCCTCCATTGCCGTTCTGATCGGATATGCTGTGACGAAAAAGTCGAAAGCGACACATCATGCGGATTAGCTGATCGATATCCGTAGAAATTTTAAACAATAAATATGAAATAACAGACAATACCATGCCGGAGGTTGCATATTCCGCTTCCGTCATGGTATTATCACGTTTGGCTGCTATATCAAAAACCATTGAAAAATAAAAGACATTAGAAGATAGAAGGGCATCATGAAAATATTGGAAAAAAAAACGCTTCGGGACTGGCTGTCCGAAATCCGGTTCACCGGTCCGGCCATCGAAAAATTGATGGAAATCGCGGATATCGTCAGCAAAGACAGGGCTCTACTTGATTATTTCCATCAATATTATCAAGAGGAAATCCTGTCCGGCCATTGGATGGACCGCTGGGATATTGAATCGATGGATGAAAAAGTCGTCCGGGCTTTCGGAGAAGAGCGCTCGTTATTCTATTTGCTCTGCTATCTGAATCATCTTTCCTTCACAAAAGAAAGATACCTTGAATTGAAAATATCCGGCGATATCTATATCGCTACCCTGTCTGATATCGGAATATGGCTCGAAAACTGGAAAAATATGTATGGATACTATTGCTTTCACAATTTTGGATGGATATGGCGTCATCTGACCGCGGATCTGTTCCGAATCGGACGGCTGCAATACCAGCTTTTAAAATATAACGGGGATTTCAACGCTTACCAAAAGAAATCGACGAGCACAATCGTGGTCTTTTCGACAAACAATCTGGCAATCAACCGGGACGGCAATGCAGTCGGAGCCGGCGAGATTCAAAACGACAGTGCGGCATTTACAACAACATTCTACGAAAAAGAGAATTGTATTGTTGGAACACCGATCACTCCCTATGGCAAAGCACTGAACCATGCCGCATTATTGAAAAAATCGGTGTGGAGGCCGATTCTGAAAAAAAATTCTTCTGTTTTAGCGATACACATTCCGAGAGGAGAGAAATTATCGATGGAAGAAGGCCGGCAATCCTATCAAGACGCATTGGCGTTTTACCAAAAAATATTCAATGCATCGGACATTGCCGGACTGACCTGCCATACCTGGATTTTCACCCCGCAGCTTCAGGATATTCTGGAACCTCAGAGCAATCTCGTTCGATTTCAACGAGAATTTTATTTGCTTCCGTTTGCAGGCAATTACAAATTCATGTGGAATTTTGTTTTTAACGAAAAGACAACACTGGAGAATGCTCCGCAGGATACCTATCTGAGGAGAAAACTGGTGGAATATGTGAAGGAGAAGAAGCTCCTGTTTGATACAATGGGGATTTGCCTTCATCCTGATGAGGACTGGGGAAGACAAATGGATATGGTATCTTATGACAAAGGAGATTGGGAAAGGGATGTTTATGAGAGTATTTGAACTTGCAGAGATTTTTTCGGACGGAATGATTTTTCAGCGGGACCAGCCAATTCATGTTTATGGAACGGCTTTCCAGCCTTGCGATTTACGAATTGAATTCGACCGGCTGGAGATCATTCAAACAGTCGGCAAAGGATTTTTTGATATCGCGCTTCCTTCGCATGCGGCGGGGAAAAATTATCGATTAATCATTGAATCACTGGGAACAACGGCGCAAAAACAGATCCTGCGCGATGTTTACTGCGGAGAGGTCTGGGTCGCCGGAGGCCAGTCCAATATGGCAATGAGCTTGAAAGATACGGAAGAATACAAAGAAAATCCCGTTATTCCGAAAAAGGAGGAGATCCGGTTCTTTACGGTCGGGAGGAATGCTTTTTCTTCTCCGGAAGATTTTGGCGAAGGATATGAATGGGCATTCTGCGAGGATCGAAAGTGGGACAGCTGCAACGAGGAATCCGCATTGTGCTTTTCAGCAGCGGCGTACCATTTCGCACAGGAGATATACCGGGATTTATCTGTCCCGATTGGCATCATCAATTGCAATGTGGGGGGATCCGGCATCTTCAGCTGGATGTCGGAAGACGCCCTGCAGGCAAACCCGGATTTGGAAGAGACCATTGCCTCCTATCAAAGATCCATTGAAAAAAACGATATAAAAACAGAAGAAGAAAATTTTCATCGCTATCTGGATCAATACAGGAGCGATTATCATGAGGGGGGGAATATCTCCGGCACCCTTACCGAATTGCCATGCATCTATTTTGAAGAAAAAGGAAGATACAGCTTCAAACGTCCTTCCTGCCTCTATCATGGAATGCTGAGCAAAATCACCCGTTTCGGGGTAAAAGGAATGATCTGGTATCAGGGAGAAAGCGAAGCTTTCGCGGAATGCGCCCCGATATACAAAAGTGCGATGAAAAGTCTCGTCACCATGCTGATCCGGGAATCCGCCCGTCCGTCCTATTCATTTCAATTTGTGCAGCTGGCGCCATGGGACTGTAACGATGCTTTTCCATGGGCGGATATCTGTAATGCGCAGCGCGAATTTTTTCTCGAAAACCCGCAATATGGGATGATCACCATTGGGGATTGCGGGGGCGGGGAAGACATCCACCCGCCAAAGAAAAAGGCGGCGGGACAGCGGCTGGCTTACGCTGCGTTGAACAATGCGTATGGAATGGCGCAGGAATTCACCGGCCCCGTCGCGATATCCGCGGTATGGACCGATTCAAGAATCAAGATTGATTTTATTCATCACCACGGAATGCATGTCAAAGAACCAATCGGCAGATTCATTGTCCGTTACAGCGATGGCACTGCGCAGGAGGAAAACGCGCAACTGGTCTGTCCTGTGGTTTATATTGACTGTGATCAGACCAGAACGCCCCGGTCTGTGGAATATGAATACAATTCCAACCCTTTGATCGGGCTTTTCAACGACAGCGGGATCCCGGCCAGTGTTTTCAAAATATTTATCGACTGATCCTCCTGTATATGCCGGAAGGATCAGGAGGAATGACAAATTCTGCTGAATTGACAGAATTTGGAAGGCATCCCGGATTCGCCGGATTTATCTTGGAACATCTGTATTTATTAATTGCAGCTTGCTGTGAATCACTTCTGCCAGATATGGAATGGAATGGGACGCTCCCGCCTTTGAAACGGCCAGGGAGGAAGCGATCGAGGCATATCGGAGACAGTCTTCGATTGCATCCTTATGGATATAGCATGCCAGGAAATACCCGGTAAAGGTATCTCCAGCGGCGGTTGTGTCCACTACTTTCACATCGTAGATGCCGTGATTCAGGCAGACATTGCCATCACTGAACACCGCGCCGTCTTTGCCAAGTGTCAGGAGGACTGCGGTATGGGGACAAGTCTGATGAATATGGGAAATAATGCTGTCGGATTCTTTTTCTCTTGTCAGCTCATATCCTTCAATTTCGTTTAAAATCAACAGATCAACGAGTTCCAGCGGGTACTGCGGCAGATCGCCCGTAACCGGAGAGGGATTGAAGGCGACTTTAAGGCCTTTCTGCTTGGCCGCCCGGATAATGGAAGGAACAAGGCTGATTTCATTTTGCAGCAAGACATAATCTCCGGGCTCGAATCGGGAAAGAACGTGCTGTATATACGATTCGGTAATCATCTGGTTGGTGCCGGCAAAGTAAATAATGGAATTCTGTCCGGATTTGTCGACCTGGATGATTGTGTGTCCGGTCTTATCCTCGTTCACAACAACAAGATCTGTATTGACCTTGCTTTGCTTGAGAGACTGTAGCAGATTCAGCCCATCCTTGCCGATCACACCTGCCATTGTGCAGGATGCATTCGCTCTGCCTAATGCAATGGCCTGGTTCAACCCCTTGCCGCCTTCAAACAATTGGTAGCTTGAAGCAGCGATGGTCTCTCCTGGTCTGACAATGTGATCCACTTGGTATACATAATCTAGATTCAACGATCCAAAACATAAAATCTTCATATCTACCTCTATCATTCATTCATTCATTCATTCATTATACTTTTCGCTCACCATCTGAACTGCATTTCGCCCGGACTAAAAATACTGGATTTCAATTCCACCGAACTGTACATTTCCGGATAGTGTGATCTGCGGGGCTCCTTCGGCAACAATCGAATTCCGCCTGTTGTTATCCACTTCCGCAAGAGAAACGTGCAAGTTGTCGATGACTTTCCAGTCCCTTGGGAGATGCAGCTTGATGGATCCAAAGCTGCAGTCAAGATTGACCTCGGCGCCGTTGGGGCTTAGGCGGACCTGGTCGAAAAAAACCTCAAGCTCGCCAAAAGACGCGACAAACTGCCCGGTTTCCAAAGCGTCTGCATGCAGATATTTGCTGGATGATCCAAACTGGACTTTCGCATAAGGATGGTTGTCGTCAATGGTCTCGGTGTTTTGCGCTCCTGTCCCGCATGGTTCCGAATTGCCTTTTCTGCTGCTGCACCAGCATTCTGTCCGGTGCTTGCCTTTTTTATGGAAAAGAATACTGAATCCGATGCTGGTGAATACTGCTGATAAAATCAACATCCATGGCGAGATGAAAACAAGCCCGAGTGACTGCCAAAAAATCATATAAAGAAATGCCACCGGCAGGAATACCCCGAAAAAATTAAGTTCGATCAGACTGTGGATAAGAAGCGCTATCAGCAGAACGCCCGCCAGCAAACTCCAGATCCCAATCTGCCCTACCGTTTCGATCTGAATGGCGATCACTGCTGCCGCCGATAGTAAAAAGAAAATCCCCCAAAACCAATTTTTATTTTTCATAATTGCTCCTTTCATTTAAACGCTGCCGCAGTTCTTTATAATAGTACCGCGACACGTATACATGCTTGTGACTGTTTACAAATTTCATAAGACTGGAAGCAGTGAGGTTGCGAGTAATGGAGTACACCTGCAAAACGTTGATAATGGTCGATTTGGATGCCCGCACGAAGTTTCGCGGCAAAATTTCATCCAGCTCATAAAGACGGTATTTAACCCGATAGTCATCGTTTGCCATATGAGCGTATAGGTGTTCCCCATCGACTTCAAAAAACAGCACATGATTAACCGGGAAGTAGAACTCCTGGTTTTGCTTATAGAATATCATTTTCGAATTTGACAGAGACTGATCCAGAATATACTGGTGTATCTTCTGAATGGTGTCATCCACGTGGCCACAGCGGATCACCACTTCGTCCTCGGTCGCGTCATCTTTCAATTCTATGCGTACCTTCACCAACTCACCTCCTATGCCATGAGTATAATATTGTTGAGGAAATTTTAAAAGAGCAAATGGACAACCGGTGGATTTATTCTTGCAACAGGTAAAAAAATGGCGGCAAAGGGTAGAAATGTAGGGACGGTTCTGTTGTTGCGTTTCTTTTAAAGATCAAAGCAGAAAGCCAGTTGGCGTCATTATTAGCGGACTTCTTTCGTTGTGTGAAAATGTAAATATCAGTTACATATTACATATTATTCATATTACATATTATATATGTCTTCATATATATATGCCTTCATTATATATATGCGCCTTCATTTGCAACTTTATACGCCTTGTCTTGCGAAGCTTTGCCAATACCCTGCGTTTTCATACAACCTGCCGTCCCTACGCTCCTTGAAAGGAGAATAGGCTTTTTTTATCTGGCAAAATACAGTATGATATTAGCAGCAGCCTCCTGATAATAAAAGAGCATTGTACGTCAAGACGACTGTTTTCATCTCTGGTACTCTTTAGAAAAGGGAGGTGCTTACAAATGCAAGCATGGGATACCATTCAAAATACACTAAAATGGATCGAAGAAAACGTATCGGAACACATTGAAATCGAAAAACTGGCCGACATGGCCCATCTATCGCCTTTTTACTATCAACGCCTTTTCAGCCGCCTGGTCGGAAAGCCGACCATGGAATATGTGAAGCTGAGACGTCTGGCCAATGCCGCGGACTATCTATCAAAGAACCAAGGACGGATTGTCGATGTGGCAATGGATTTCGGGTTTGAGAATCATGAGACATTCACGAGAGCTTTTAAAGACGCATACGGGATTACTCCGGAGGCGTACCGTGCGGAACCACGACCGCTTTCACATTTTCTATTTCCGGACATATCACTAAAATATTGCCTTGTCGACGAAAATGTTCCGCTTGTGGCGGATGGGATTGTCCTTGAGATTCACCGGACGGTTGTGAAAAATTCCCGATCATTCGCAGGCTTTACGATCCAAAATCCGATTGCCGACACACCGGGGATTGATTATCTTAGTGAACTGTGGACTCGTTTTCATCACGAGAAATCAAAGATCCCAACCCTTTTACCCGATGGGATGGAAGCCGGCGTGGCATACCCAGGGACGACAAAAGTCAGTTTTACCTATTTCGCCGGAGCGGAAATCACCGACTCTGCGACCCTGCAGGACTATGCAATATGGAGTATGCCGCAGGGCGAGTATGCCGTTTGTTCCTTTGAAGCTGAAAATTTCTACTTGCTTACGACAAATGCCATGAACAAAGCCCGCGATTATATGTTTGACGTCTGGCTTCCGAATCGCCAACTGACCAGCGAACCCTTCATGGCCGAGTTGTATCCGGCTGTTTCACCGGATGCTTCTATTATGGAAATATGGATAAAGCTTAAAAGATAAATAATAGAAATAAATCCAGATTAATCCATATGAAGCCAGAGATAATAAAGCTTGAAATTTTATTTACCGTGAGGCTATAATGAAAGAAACTGCTGAATAATGGAAAAGCGTTATTTTTACGAATTGTCGATTAACGATATAAGGAGAAGACGGACATGGAATGGAGCAGGCAATACGGATGCGACAGACAGCCGACATTGGATCAGATGGGAGAATTTGTAAAGGACGGGCAATGGGAGGCACTGAATTCGTTTTTGCAGGAGACCTATCACATCCAGCCGAAATTTGCGTTTAGCAAATGCTCGATGCAATGTGGATGGAATGTGAAGTATCAAAAGAGCGGGAAATCCTTGTGTGTTCTTTATCCTATGCCCGGATTCTTCATCGCGCTTGTCGTGATTGGCGAAAAAGAGATGACGGAAGCAGAAATGATGATGCCGGTGTGCAGTGGCTATATAAAAAAGCTGTTTGCCGACACCCGGTTTTCGCTTGGTGGAAAATGGCTGATGATCAATGTGACGAACGAGCAGATTCTTTCGGATGTCAAGAATCTGATTCTGATCCGGAGGAAGCCGTAGACTTTGGAAATCATCAAATCATACTAGTACTTTGTTAACTCTAAAACTTATGTTATCCGCCGAGGAAAATTTCTGT
>CAZJXH010000010.1:0-28243 GCA_964549475.1 uncultured Oscillospiraceae bacterium | reverse complement strand
TACTCGTTCTGACATAAGTACTTCCTTGTTTTAAAATATTGCCGGATCTTGTTCTTTATTCTTCAATATATACTCTCTTCATTCGTTGGACTTCCACAGGATAATCTCTTGATCCAACCTTTGTTGTTGCAATTGAATCAATGACATCCATCCCTTCAATCACTTTGCCGAAAGCCGCATATTGTCCGTCAAGATGAGGAGAATCCTGATGCATGATAAAAAACTGGGAGCCTGCCGAGTTGGGCGAGGACGATCTGGCCATGGAGATGACTCCGCGTGTATGCTTGATTGGATTATCCACCCCGTTTGTTTTGAATTCACCCAGAATCTGATATCCGGGATTGCCTGTGCCGGTTCCGTCCGGACATCCCCCCTGTATCATGAATCCTTTGATGACACGATGAAAAAACAACCCGTCATAAAAGCCCTTTCGAATCAGGCTTAAGAAGTTCTCCACCGTGACAGGCGCATATTCCGGGTAAAGCTCCAACTTGATGATTCCACCCTTTTCCATTTCTATAACTACCATCTTGACACGCTCCTCTTTCAATATTTCGCAGTTCAATCCCTGCATCCTGCTATACTTGCTTATTCCTCGGAATCATTACTCTCTTCGATCTTTTTCTTCTTTTCCGGGAACAATTTGTTCAATACAACGACAAAAAGATAAACAAATGTGAGAGCGATGAAAATTCCCAGCATTCCTTTCCCCATGATCACCAAAGCGGTAACAATATCTTCGGCCTTGGTTTTTTCGGCTATCGCCAATGCTATCATCATATCCATGTTTCCTCCTAAATAAAGTATGCCTGCTGTACCAGCTTAGGCAATATTGCTTACTAAATAAATAATCAGTCCCCCGGCGATAACCGATGCGATCTGTCCTGCGACATTCGCGCCCACCGTATGCATCAGGATGAAATTCTGATTGTCTTCTTTCAATGCCATCTTGTGGACAACACGGGCCGACATCGGGAAGGCGGAGATCCCTGCGGCGCCAACCATCGGATTCATCTTGTTTTTAGAGAAGAGATTCAGGAATTTCACAAAGAAGACACCGAATACGGTATCAAAGATAAAGGCAAGAAGACCCAGTCCGAGAATAAGGAAAGTCTCTTTCGTGACAAAATCCACTGCCTGCATTTTGGATGCGATTGTGATACCAAGAAAAAGGGTTACCAGATTCGCAAGCTCATTCTGCGCTGTTTTTGAGATGGAATTCAATGCGCCGCATTCCCTGATCAAATTTCCGAACATCAGCATTCCAATCAAAGAAAGGGAGGTTGGAGCAATCAATCCGGAAATAACGCAAACACCGATCGGGAAAAGAATCCGCGTGGTTTTGGATACTTGCTTGGGATGATACGGCATGCGGATCAGCCGCTCTTTTTTTGTCGTGACCAGTTTGATCGCAAAAGGTTGAATGATCGGGACCAGGGACATATAAGAATACGCGGCGACCGTGATCGGGCCCAGATATTTGCTGTCAAAAAAGTTTGCTACAAAGATGGAGGTGGGTCCGTCCGCAGCACCGATGATCCCGACAGATGCGGCATCTTTCAGATCAAATCCCAGCGCAACCGCCAGAAGGAGCGTCCCGAAAATACCGAATTGCGCGGCAGCTCCGAAAAACAACATTTTTGGATTGGAGAGCAGAGGGCCGAAATCAATCATTGCCCCGATTCCAACAAACAGGAGAAGCGGGAATACTTCTGTTGAAATGCCCTTGTCAAAGAGGAAATCGATGATTCCTTCCACTTTGCCATATCCCGGAATGTTCTGTGTCACCATGCTTGACATGGGGATGTTGACCAGAATGGCGCCGAACCCAATCGGCAGAAGCAATGCAGGTTCAAAATCCTTCGCAATAGCCAGATAAATCAGGACGGCACCGATGACCCACATGACAACTTGCTGCCAGGTGATCGCCGTAATCCCGACCAGTAAAAAATTTAAAAATTCCATAGTTCCTCCCGATAGTTTATTCTGACGCCTTTAATATCCTATATGGGTTATTTGTCAATCAAAATAGATTTTAACACAAATACGGAGGATTGTGCACCCTTTTTGTTGATAAAAAGCAAATAAAACAAATTATCCGGCAGCAGACTTTTATCGAGCGATGTCAGGATGGGACGGGCTAAAAAATATTCTTTTCATAAAACACTTTTTCCAAAGTCAATCCGCATGCCGGCAATGTTTTTCCTGCTTTCGCACGGTCCTTGCTGTTGATGATATCATCCATGTCTTCAACGGCAATTTTCCCGATCCCGGCGTAATATAGCGTCCCGGCCAGAATCCGCACCATATTGTATAAAAATCCGTTCCCCCGGAAAACCATATGAATCCAGGGAGCATCAACGGACACATTGATTTCATACAGCGTGCGGACCGTCGATTTTGGTTCCGAGCCGCTGGCCATGAAAGAAGAAAAATCGTTCGTTCCAATCAGTTTTTCTGCCGCCTGCCGGATCCTGTCAATACAGACCGGGCGTGGCGCGTGAAAAGACCTGTTGTGGTACAGTGCGGACCGGGTGGTTTCATTCCAGATGCTGTACCGGTATTGTTTTCCGGTTGCATCATATCTGGCATGAAAAGAATCTTCGACATACGCGGCCTTTCTTACAGCAATTTCCATTGGCAGGTGGCTGTTCATGGCAAGTGGAATCTTATCAATTGGAATTTTTGTTGCAGAGATAAAATTGGAAACATGTCCAATTGCATGAACCCCTGCATCGGTTCTGCTGCAGCCGTATAGCTTGACCCTTTCCCCGGTGAGCTCGTAAATTGCTTTCTGTAGGATGTCCTGGATGCTGTTGCCATTTTTCTGGCTTTGCCATCCGCAGAACGGGGTGCCATCGTATTCAACCAGTAAAGCAATATTGCGATACGGACTGTTTTCCTGTTCCATTTTTCTTTAATCCCCTTTGATGCCATCCATTTGTGAAAGCATAGCCATCATTGCTGCTCCGACAATCCCTTTGTCATCGCCGGTTTCGGCGGCCTTGACCTGGGTCTTCCGTATTCCGGCCGGATAAGGCTTGATCCGTTTTATTTCCTCATGGATCAATTGCAGCAAGAAATCGCCTTCTTCCCCGATTTGCCCATCAAGGACAATTGCTTCCGGCATAAAAAAACCGATGATGTTGGCTAATCCCAGTGAAAGTGAATGGATATAGTTCTCCATAACTCCTGTCGCTGCTTCGTCTCCATCCTGCACCGCCTCAAACAGCGCTTTAACCGTTGTTTTCCCCATGTCTTGCTTCATTCGTTCACTCAGCAGGGAGTTTGGCCTTTTTTTAGCGGCTCTTGCCATGTCTCTAAACAAAGCCGTCTCGGAAGCATAGGCTGCAAAACATCCATTTCTTCCGCAGCTGCAAGGCTCTCCGTCTTCCACCAGAATAAAATGCCCCATCTCGCTCGCAGCATGGTTGAATCCGCTATAAATTCGCCGGTTGATAATGACGCCGCCTGCGATATCCGCTCCGATGGACAGGATGATCGAATGTTCCATCCCTTTCGCCGCACCGAACAAGGATTCTGCAAGGGCTTTACAGTTAGTATTGTTCTCGATATAAACCGGCAGAGGCATGATTCGTCTGATATCATTCCGTATATTCATATTATGCAAAGGGAGATTCCTCGAATACATCACAGTTCCCGCGGTATTATCCGGAATACCGGGAGAAGCGATTCCGATCGCCTGGATTTCGTCCAATGAGATCTGGGATGTTTGAATGACATTCTGGGCCAGGTAGGCAATATCCCGGACAATCTCGTTTGCTTTGCGGTCTGCTCTCGTACGGATGCGTTCTTTACAGAGCAGAATGCCTTTTTCGTCCACGACCCCGGCCTTCATATAGGATTCATCCAGATCGATTCCAATATAATGTTCCATTTTTCCCCTCCTGTCAATCAGGTAAGAATTTCAAAAACAACAATCGCCGCCAGGGTCAGGATGCTGAGCAGAATGGCGATGTAATCCATTTTTACCATTTTCATCACATGCAGTTTCGTCCGTCCCTGTGCGCCATGATAACAGCGTGCTTCCATCGCAGTGGCCAGTTCTTCGGCGCGTCGAAAGCAGCTTACGAACAGCGGTACCAGTACGGAAACCAGTCCTCTGGCCCGTGCGATCACTCCGCCGGTGTCATATTGTGCGCCTCTGGAGGATTGTGCTTTCATGATTTTATCCGTCTCCTCCATCAGATTCGGAACGAATCGCAAAGCGATCGACATCATCATTGAAATTTCATGAGCCGGGAATCCAATTTTTTGAAGCGGGCTCAAAATGCTTTCCATGGCATCCGCAACGCCCAAGGGAGTGGTTGTCAACGTTAAAAACACCGAGCTGGTGATAATGAGCAGGGAAAGCCTTACCGCCATTCGAATGCCGGCCGCAAGGCCTTCCTGTGTCATCCGAAGAGGTCCGAGCGTCCAGATCACTGTTCCCTGGAACGAAAACAGGTTCAGGACAAAAGCAAAAACAATGATGAAAAGAATGGGTTTTAGGGATAGGAATATCTGCTTGAACGGGATTCTCGTAGACAGGATGATCCCTAACATCACTACTCCGAAAATTGCAAATGAAATCGGTTTATTCAAAATAAACAATAAAACCATAAAGGCAAGCGAAATAAAGAATTTCACCCTTGCATCCAGTTGATGAATGGCTGAATTCCCGGGATAATACCGTCCGAGGGTTATCTCTTTCATTTCTGACAGCCCTCCTTTATCGCGTCGGATTGAATTTCTTCCGCTCCGTCCCTCTTCCCGTCTCCTGCTTTGCTTCTGTAAAATGCCGCAAGAATGGCTTTGGCGCAAGACAGCGGAGCATAATTCGATTGATCCAGTTCCGGGTATAGATTCTTCATTTTAATCATGAATTCGGTTGTGATCGGCAGAGAAAGGCCGAAACGATCCACCTGTTCCTGGGATTGGAATACAATATCCGGGGAGTCGCAAATCATCATTTCCCCTTCTTTAATGACAAGAATCCGATCCGCAAGTTTGGCGATGTCATCCATGTTATGGGAGACCAGTACAACAGTCGTTCCTTTTAAACACAGCTGTTTCATGAATTGAAGTATTTCTTCCCTTCCTGCGGGGTCAAGGCCCGCAGCCGGTTCGTCCAGGATCAGGATGTCCGGATTCATTGCGACAATGCCGGCGATGGCAACACGGCGCTTCTGGCCGCCGGATAATTCAAATGGAGACTTTTCCAATATGGATGCATCCAGTCCGACAATGGCAATTGCACGGTCAACGGCTTCTTCAATGGCGTTTTCATCCAAACCAAGACACTTCGGTCCGAAAGCGATGTCTTTGAATACGGTTTCTTCAAATAATTGATGTTCCGGATATTGAAAAAGCAGGCCTGCCCGTTTTCGTATCGCACGAATGCTGTTTTTCTGGGATGTATCATAGCCCATCACAAGAACTTTCCCTGACTGCGGACGTAAAAGGCCGTTAAAATGCTGGACCAGTGTGGATTTCCCGGATCCGGCCTGTCCGACGATTCCGAAAAATTCTCCGGGATAGATGCTGAAATTTATGTCCGACAAGGCGTCACAGGCGAAAATCGTTTCTCTCAAATAGGTATAGCTAAGCTTCTCCACCGATAGAATCGGACTCTGCGTTTTTACGGCTTTTTCGTTTTGCCCGTTGCAGGATTGTTCTTTCTTTTCGTCACTATTTGCATCAATGTTTTCTTGTAAATTATTTGCATTCATATCTTTTTCAAAATCAAATGTCTTATCTTGATATGCCGTCTCACAAATCCGCTGGATCTCCTTCATTGCATCGGCAGGAGTGAAACAGGCATCCTGTCTGCGCGGGACATTTGTCAATTCTGAAATAAGCTGTGCGATTTCGATATGGACCGGAACATCAAGGCCCTCTTCTCGCAAAAGGGTTATTTCGTCAAATACGTCCTGCGGAGTTCCTTCTCTTGCGACAGCGCCCTGGGACATGATATAGATATAATCTGCCTGGATGGCTTCTTCCATATGATGAGTGATGTTGATTACCGTCATTTTTTGTTCTTTTACCAGTGTCGATACCAGATTCATCAGTTCTTTCCGACTTTTGGGGTCAAGCATGGAAGTTGCTTCATCCAGAATGCAGCATTCCGGGTTCATCGCAAGAATGCCGGCAATGGCCAGCTTTTGCTTTTGGCCTCCGGAAAGCAAATGGGGGGCGGTTTTTTTCTTATCAAGCAATCCGACAAAGCGAAGGGCTTTATCGATTTCTTCGATCATTTTTTCTCGCGGCATACCCAGATTTTCGGGGCCGAATGCCACATCTTCTTCTACTGTGGTCCCGATGATCTGATTGTCAGGGTTTTGAAACACAATCCCGCATTTTTTTCGGATTTCCCAGGCATTTTGTTCATTGGACAGGGAAATGCCGTCAACAACGATTTCTCCGGAAGATGGCACCTCAAGCCCATTGATCAGACGAGCCAATGTGGATTTCCCAGAACCGTTTCTTCCAAGAATGGCAATATGAGACGCTTTCGGAATGGACATGGTAACATGGTCCACAGCCGTCAGGGATTCTAACCCGTTGATTCTATATTCAAAACAGACATCTTTCAGTTCGATAAATTCTCCCATGAGCTCCTCTTTTTCAGTCTTGCAGTATCTATTGGGATATTCAGGATCGATCCTCCATCCTGGTTTATTTCATTGTTCATTTCTTGGTTTATTTATTTTTACCTATTCTCTGGTTTAATTCTTTGTTTATTTCTTGATTTATTGATTTTTGCTTCTTTTCTGGTCTATTTTCTAGCTTATTTTTTGGTCCTCTTCTGGCTGATTTGATATTTTTCTCTTTGAATGATGTCTGTCCTATACTATTCCGCGTCATTGTGCATTCTATTCAAGGCCGAAAATAATGCCTATATAGCAAAAAAGGGACGAGTTACCCCGTCCCCCTTATCATTGAAAGAATATCAAACCAACTCTAAAATCGCCATTTCTGAAGCATCGCCTCTCCTTGCGCCAAGTTTGATGATCCGGCAGTAACCGCCTGGTCTTCCAACATATTTTGGTGCGACAACATCAAAAAGCTTATCCACCGGATTGATCACCGCACCTTTTGCGTCATGGCTCTTGCGAAGCCATGTCATCATTTGTTTTCTTGCAGCAAGTCTTGACGGATTGTCGACCTGGACAAGTTCTTCTTTGACTTCTCTTTCCACAACATCGTATTTATTGCCATTTTTCGATGTTTTTGATACCAGGATCTTATGTCCTTTGGAATCAACTTTGGCAGCGGATACTTTTACCGTTCTTGTGGTGAAATTGTCTTTCTCTTTCACGGCAAGAGTGATCAGTTGCTCTGTTATGCGTTTTACTTCTTTCGCACGAGCTTCTGTTGTTTCTATTTTCCCATTTAAAATCAAGGTTGTGGCCATTCCCTTGAGTATGGATAAACGGACATCAGATGCGCGTCCAAGTTTTCTCTGTGCAGGCATTGTATGAAACCTCCTAATTCGTTGAAGTCATCCCCGGATTCTTACTCTTCCAGATAGGCAAGAGATAAGCCGAGTTCTTCTAACTTTAATATTACTTCTTCAAGAGATTTTTTACCGAGATTGCGCACTTTCATCATATCGTCCTCTGTCCGCGCGACAAGATCCCCTACGGTGTTTATTCCTGCTCTCTTGAGGCAGTTATATGTTCTGACTGAAAAATCCAAGTCTTCAATTACAGTATCAAAAACATGGTTCTTGACTTTTCCATCATCGACATCTTTAAAGCTTTGTCCTCCGACACTTTCGGTCAAAGCTTGGAACAAGCCCAAATGATCGCATAAGATGCCGGCGCCCAGACTGACCGCTTCACTGACTTCGATTGTTGAATCAGTCCATACTTCCAAGGTCAATTTGTCATAATCCGTAAATTGTCCAACACGGGTATTCTCGATGGAATAATTCACTTTCTTCACAGGAGTGAAAATCGAATCGATAGGAATCACACCGATTGGCTGATTCGCCCATTTGTTACGCTCAGCAGTGTTGTATCCCCGTCCTTTGTTCAAGGTCAGTTCAATAAAAAGCCTGCCGTCACCGTTCAATGTTGCAATGACATGATCCGGATTCATTATTTCCACTTCTTCATCTCGGACGATATCTCCCGCTGTAACAACTCCTGTTCGGCCTTCTTCGGAGCTGATATAAACAGTTTTAGGTCCATCGACATGAAGTTTCGCCCGGATTCCCTTTACGTTAAGGATGATTTCCGTCATATCTTCAATCACACCTTTAACTGTGGAAAACTCATGAAACACATCTTCGACTCGAATCGCAGTAACCGCCGCTCCTGGCAAAGAAGACAATAATACGCGTCTGAGAGAATTCCCTAAGGTCATCCCATATCCTCTTTCGAGTGGTTCGATGACAAATTTACCATATGAGCCGTCTTCATTCTTTTCAAGACATTCAATTGCGGGCTTTTCTATTTCAATCATTTTATTCCTCCTTCGTATCCGTAACTTTATAACATGGTGCTACAAAGCTATGCGTTACTTGGAGTAGAGCTCTACTATAAGGTATTCCTTGACTTCGAGATCTACATCGTCTCTTGCTGGCAGCTGTTCCAAAGTGCCCGTCAATGTCTCCGGGTTGAAAGTAAGCCATTTTGGAATCGGTCTCCCCGCCAAATTCTGGAATTTAAGTGATGACCTCGACTTCTCTCTTAAAGCGACCTGATCTCCTGCCTTAAGAAATACTGAAGGGATATCAAGCTTCTTGCCATTCACGGTAAAATGACCGTGCGTCACAAGCTGTCTTGCTTCTGCTCTCGATGAGGCGAACCCCATGCGATACACAACGTTATCCATACGCAATTCAAGAAGCTTGAACAGGTTTTCACCGGTCTTGCCCTTCATTGTATCCGCTGTGGAATATATTTTACGGAACTGCTTTTCAAGAATCCCATAAAAACGCCTTGCTTTTTGTTTTTCACGAAGCTGAACTCCGTATTCTGAAACTTTTTTTCTACCTTGGCCATGCTGACCTGGAGCAAAACTCCTTCTGGCAATGGCGCATTTTCCTGTATAGCATCTCTGTCCTTTAAGGAAAAGCTTCTCACCTTCCCTGCGACATAGTCGACATGATGCTGCCGTATATCTAGCCATTTCTCACACCTCCGGAATCAGACTCTTCTTCTCTTTGGCGGTCTGCAGCCATTATGTGGGATTGGTGTGACATCTCTTATAAGTGTCACATCAAGACCTGTTGTTTGTAATGCTCGGATAGCGGACTCCCGTCCACCGCCAGGACCTTTGACAAAAACCTCAACTGCTCTCATGCCGTGATCCATTGCTGCCTTTGCTGCAGCTTCTGCGGCCATCTGAGCGGCAAAAGGAGTCCCCTTGCGAGAGCCCTTCATCCCCATTCCACCGGCGCTTGCCCATGAAATAGCGTTTCCGTTCGGGTCTGTGATTGTAACAATTGTATTGTTGAATGTAGAGTGTATATGAGCAGCACCGTGGTCAATATTCTTTCGTTCTCTTTTTTTCGGTCTGCCAGCTGCTTTTTTTACTGCTGTTTTAGCCATGACACTGCCTCCTTACTTCTTTTTTCCTGCCATTGAACGCTTCGGACCTTTTCTTGTCCGCGCATTGGTCTTTGTTCTTTGTCCGCGCACAGGAAGGCCCATTCTGTGCCTTCTTCCGCGATAACACCCGATTTCGGTAAGTCTCTTGATATTCAACGCGATTTCTCTGCGCAGATCCCCTTCGACTTTATAATCATTATCCAGTGTTTCTCTGATCTTGGATATCTCTTCGTCAACAAGGTCCTTGACCCTGGTATCGGGATTGATACCGCAATCCGTCACTATTTTTGTTGCGAGTGTCCTACCAATACCATAAATGTACGTGAGCGCAATTTCAATTCTCTTGTCATTTGGTAAGTCCACTCCGTTAATACGCGCCATTTGCTTCTACCTCCATAACTCGACAGGTTACCCTATATTATCAAACACACTTAGGATTGCATTTTTTAAGTCGATTGAACCAATCGGTTTCAAAAAAGGCAGCCGCTCCATTTGTATGTAATCTTCTTTTCCGGGGTTTTGATTCTTGGTTTTTCTTATTGTCCGATTATGCATCGTTTCTTTGTTCTCAGCCTTGTTTCTGTTTGTGTTTCGGGTCAGAACAAATGACCATGACACGTCCCTTGCGACGAATAATCTTGCATTTTTCGCACATTGGCTTCACTGATGGTTTAACCTTCATACTAAAGACCTCCTTGCTCGTTACTAATTCATAAAATTTGTCCCAAAAATTGCACTTAATAAGCGCATGCTAAAGTATTTTACCAAATTCTAGAAAAATTGCAATAGTTTTTTGCTATATTTATTTTATTTTTGCAATTTTTTATGAAATAACGATCTTTTTACCCTAACTTATCATCATTTCTGGTTGATTGTCCTTTTTATTTGGCTCTTGGAATTATTTGGCACGCCATGTGATTCTTCCGCGAGACAGGTCATAAGGGGACAATTCGATCGTCACCCGGTCTCCTGGAAGGATTTTAATGTAATTCTGCCTGAGTTTTCCGGAGATATGTGCCAGGACTTCATGCCCGTTCTCAAGCTTTACTTTAAATACTGCGTTTGGCAATGCATCGTCAACAATTCCTTCGACTTCAATGACATCTTCTTTTGACATTTCTAGTTCCTCCTTTTCCTGTTATACCTGTTTTTCTGTTGAAATCTCCAATAGCCATTCTTGTATCAGTCTGTTCTGATCGGGTTCATTGTCCAGTTGTTCAAGCTGATGGATTCTTTCTTCCCGATGTTGCAGAATTCCGATTGTTTTCATATTGGTAACTCTCTTTTTCTTGGGATTGATCCTGTTTTTATGAATCCCGTCCACAAGAAGCGCTATTTTGTTTTCAACGGATATCACGATATAAATGCGGTTGATATCATGCCCTGCTTTTGATAAAACGATACTTCCAGGAAAAATGCCCCGGTTCTTAAGCAAGTCAAATACTGTACTGTTCAAATTATTTTTTCCTTATCTTTTACCCTCTGCCCTTTACCCAGTCCCATTCCTGTCATATTGGACGGTATCTTGAACACGGTCATGAAACGGTTAATACGATAGGGCCCTGTGCTGTGGCAACAATGGTGTTTTCATAATGGGACGATGGTTTCCCGTCAAGCGTCACAATCGTCCATTCGTCCTCCAGCATGATAACATTTCTTGTCCCAAGGTTGATCATGGGTTCAATCGCGATGACAAGTCCTTCTTCGATTCGAATTCCTCTGCCCGGTTTTCCATAATTCGGCACATCCGGATCCTCATGCATCTCTTTTCCGATCCCATGCCCGGTCAGTTCCCGGACAACTCCGTACCCATGAGCCAATGCATGTTCTTCGATCGCATGGGATACATCTCCCAAACGGTTGCCGATCCGCACTTTTTCCAAGCCCTTCCAAAAGCATTCCTCCGTGACCGTGACCAACTGCTGCACCTCGGTGGAAATCCTTCCGACAGGATAGGTTCTTGCAGCGTCAGAATGGTATCCGTTCAAAATCGCTCCGACATCAACGCTGATAATGTCACCTTCCTGGAGAATCCGGTCTCTTCGTGGAATTCCATGAACAACCTCCTCGTTGATCGATGCGCAGATCGATCCAGGGAATGGTGGATTGCCATAATTCAGAAAGGAAGGCACTGCGCCTGCGGATCGAATGATGGATTCCGCTATATGGTCTATTTCCCAAGTGGATATGCCGGGACGGATCTTATCTTGGATTTCCTCAAATATTTTCGTAAGGATTTGTCCGGATTTTCGAATCAGTTCAATTTCGTTTCTTGATTTATATCGGATCATTTCTGCCTCTTATAGAATTTTGGAAACCGCATCTACAATTTCATCGACGCTTTTTTCCGCTCCATGCTGATTGTCTATACAGATCAGCAATTTTGCCTTTTCGTAATATTCTACTAACGGTTGGGTTTTTTTATAATAGGTTTCCAGTCTTTTCTTGACGGTTTGCTCATTGTCATCTTCCCGCTGCGAAACTTTTCCTCCGCATTGATCGCAGATATCCGCTACCGCAGGCATGATAAAGTTGACATTGTAAGTATGTCCGCATTTCTCACAGACTCTTCTGTTTGCCAGGCGTTTGATGATAATTTCCTCGTCCAGCTGGAGGTTGATCACCGCTGTTATTTTTTCTCCGCGTACTTTTAGTGCCTCGTCAAATGTACTTGCCTGAACGATCGTTCTTGGGAAACCATCCAGTATGAATCCATTTTTACAATCCGGCTGCAGGACCCGGTCCTCTACGATTGAATTGGTCACCTCATCCGGAACCAGTTCCCCATGATCGATATACTTCTTTGCCATGATGCCTAGCGGTGTTTTTTCGGAAATGTTCTGGCGAAAAATATCCCCTGTTGAAATACACGGGATTCCAAGTCTCTTTGATAGCGGCAGGGCGATGGTGCCTTTTCCAACTCCGGGAGCTCCAAGTAACACTAATTTCATAAATGAATTCCCTCCTAACCCTATTTTTTCTCGGATTGCATATAAATACGAAGAAGGGCATCCCTTGGAAGGACACCCTTTTTCTGTATATGTTTATTATCTAATCCAGGAATCCTTTATAATGTCTCATCATCATCTGCGATTCCAATTGGTTTACCAGATCAATCGCCACGCCGACCAGGATCAGGACAGCCGTACCGCCAAACCAGAGGCCGGGCATCTTTGTTACCGTGCCGAGTATGATCGGCAGCAAGGTGACGAGTGCCAGGAAAAGCCCGTCAAACCAGGAAATCTTGTTTGACACTTTTGAAATATATTCCGATGTGGGACGACCTGGCCGTATGCCTGGAATAAATCCCCCGTTTTTTTGGAGATTGTTCGAGACCTCGATGGGGTTGAACTGGATCATGGAATAGAAAAAGGTGAATCCAAAGATCAGCAGTGCGTAAATCAAATAGTATAATGGATTGTCTGTAAAACTGGTAAAGAAAACAACAATGGGACTGGTGCTGTTCGGCCAGAAAAACGAAATCAGCGTTGCTGGCAATGAAATCAGGGACATGGCAAAAATGATGGGAATAACACCGGATTGGTTTACCTTGATCGGTAAATAGGTGCTTTGTCCGCCGTATAATTTTCTTCCAACCACTTTTTTCGCATATTGGACAGGAATCCTGCGTTCCGCCATTTGAACCCAGATGACTCCGACAAGAACAATAAGGAAAGCCAGTACCACCGCGATAACAAATAACAGGGAAATCAGAATGCTGTCATCGGCAACGATTTTGGAGTATTCATAAATCGCAGTCGCAGCTTTGGGGGCACGGGATACGATTCCTACAAAGATAATCATTGAAATACCGTTTCCGATTCCGAATTCATTGATTTGTTCACCGATCCACATGATGAATGCCGTTCCAGCAGTGAAACTTGCAATAACCAAGAATGCATACAACACTTCCATTCCTTTAAAGGTAGAAGACATTGCAGCTCTTGTGCCATACCAAAGGGCTGTGGCTTGAAACAAGCCAAGACCGATGGTCACATAACGAACAATCTGCATGATCTTTTTTCTTCCCTCTTCGCCTTCTTTTTGTAATCTCTCCAGCGAAGGGATAACCACTGTCATCAGCTGCATGATAATGGATGCATTGATGTAGGGGGTGATACTCATTGCAAAAATCGAAACAGTGGAAAGGGCGCCGCCGGAAATCGCATCAAAAAGCTGTCCGAAGCTCCCTAATTTATCGACAAACATACTGTTGAACAGGACAAGATTAACTCCTGGGATAGGAATTGCGCATCCAATGCGATAAACAACAAGAAGGCCAATGGTAAAAAAGATTTTCTTTCGAAGATCTTGAATTCTAAAGGCATTCTTGATGGTTTCCATCATACCTGCCATAACTTATACCTCCTCGGCCAAGCCGCCAGTCTTCTCAATTTTTGCTTTTGCACCTGCTGAAAATCCAGCCGCTTTTACTGTCAGTTTCTTGGTAAGATTGCCATTTGCAAGGACACGGATTCCGTCCATTGCTGAAGAATAAGAGATAACCCCTTTTTCTTTCAGTAAGGCTGCGTCAATCACGGTTCCATCTTCAAATTGTTCGAGGTCCGATACATTCACTTCGACAAATTTGCATGCGAAGTTTTTATTATTAAATCCTCTTTTTGGAATACGTCTGAACAAAGGCATTTGACCACCTTCAAATCCGAGACGGACTCCGCCACCTGCACGCGAGTTTTGCCCCTTGTGCCCTCGGCCTGCTGTTTTACCATTCCCTGAACCGACTCCGCGTCCTTTGCGAAAGGCAACTTTGTTCGCTCCAGCGGATGCGGGTAAATCATTAAGCTTCATATCCGTACTCCTCCTTATGCTTGTTCTACTTTGACTAAATGCGCAACAATCTTGATCATGCCGAGAGTGGAAGGAATATCCTGCTTTTCGACGGTTTGACCAACCTTATGCAGCCCGAGAGCCTTGACGGTTGCCTTGTGTTTTTGCAATGAGCCGCTGGTGCTCTTGATCAAAGTGATTTTTAATGCTGACATAATGAGCACCTCCTTTATAATATTTCTTCTACAGTTTTACCGCGAAGTCTTGCCACTTGTTCCGGGGAACGAAGCAGTTGAAGTCCTGCGATGGTAGCATTGACCATGTTATTGGGATTGTTCGATCCCAATGATTTGGTACGGATATCTTTGATTCCTGCCAGTTCAAGAACTGCGCGGACAGGTCCGCCGGCAATAACACCGGTACCTTCTTTCGCAGGCTTTAGCAGGACTTGCCCCGCACCGAAATTCCCGATGATTTCGTGTGGGATCGTGGTAGCGTTCAAGGGGATTTCAATCAGGTTTTTCTTGGCGTCTTCAATTCCTTTGCGAATCGCATCCGGAATTTCAGCTGCTTTTCCCAACCCTTTCCCGACATGACCATTCTCATCTCCGACGATTACAATTGCAGCAAAACGGAAGTTACGTCCGCCTTTGACTGTCTTTGAGACACGTCCGATGTGGATAACTTTCTCTTTAAGATCGAGTGTATTTGCATCTATACGCATTACGTTTCCTCCTCCGATTAAAATTTAAGACCGGCTTCTCTTGCCGCTTCTGCCAGGGACAATACACGTCCGTGGTAAAGATATCCGCCTCTGTCAAATACAACGTTTTCTATTCCTTTTTCCAGTGCCCTTTGCGCAACGAGCTTTCCAACTTCTTTCGCCGCTTCAATGTTTCCACCGAAGTTCTTATTGTCCTTGATCGCGCTGTCGAGTGTTGATGCGCTGGCCAGTGTGTTTCCGGTCTCGTCATCAATCACTTGGGCATAGATATTAGAAAGGCTTCTGAAAACACATAATCTTGGGCGCAATGCGGTTCCACTGATCTTTGCACGAACTCGAGTATGTTTTCTCTTGCGGACTTCATTTCTGCAAGTTTTGTTTATCATAGTAATTCACCCTTTCTTTCTTATTTGCCCTTCGCGCCGGTCTTGCCCTCTTTGAGCTTCAAGACCTCGAAGTCATACTTGATTCCTTTGCCCTTATAAGCATCCGGTATTCTGAATGATCTTATTTTCGCCGCGGTCTCCCCGACAAGCTGCTTATCCGCTCCAGAAACAATGATCTTGTTCGGTGCGGGAACATCAATGGTGATTCCGGCAGGTTCTGTGATTTCAATGACATGGGAATAGCCCAGATTTAAAACAACGGTTTTCCCTTGTTTCTGTGCTTTGAACCCGATCCCTTGGATATCAAGTGATTTCTTGAATCCTGTGGACACCCCCTCGACCATGTTGCTGATAAGGGAGCGTGTAAGTCCATGAAGCGCCTTGTGCTTTTTTTCTTCTGACGGCCTTTCGACAATAATCTGGTTATTTTCGATTTTCACCGTCATGTCACTGTGCGCGGTCATCGTCAATGTTTCTTTTGGTCCTTTTACAGTAACATTGTTACCGTCCAGTTTGACTTCGACGCCTTTTGGGATGTCGACTGGTTTTTTACCGATTCTTGACATGTTTTTCCTCCTGCTCTTCATATTATGAGGTACTCTTAATAATAGAAGTCCTCTTTTCAGAGATCCGATTACCAGATGAACGCCAGAACTTCGCCGCCGATTCCGATCTGTCTTGCATTTTTGTCTGTCATGATGCCCTGCGAAGTGGAAATAACGGCAATCCCGATTCCCCCAAGCACTTTAGGCAATTTTTCAGCATCTGCATATACTCTCAGACCTGGTTTTGAAATTCTTTTGATTCCGGTAATAACCGATTTTTTTGCCGCATATTTCAGGGTGATTTTAATAACCCCCTGTTTGTTGTCTTCAATTACCTCGAACTTTGAAATGTACCCTTCATCCAAAAGAATCTTTGCGATTGCTTTCTTCACATTTGAAGCAGGCACATCAACAGTCGCATGATTTGTTGAAGCTGCATTGCGGATTCTTGTTAGCATATCTGCTATAGCATCTGTAATTTGCATTTGATATCCTCCTTCCTGGTGTCCCTTACCAGCTAGCTTTGCGAACACCGGGGATTTGACCCTTGTAGGCGAGCTCTCTGAAACACAACCGACAAACTCCATACTTGCGCATAAAAGCATGAGGCCTGCCACAAAGCTGACAACGATTGTAAGCTTGAGTGCTAAATTTAGGGTCTTTCTTCTGTTTGAGAATCATCGACTTTTTAGCCATTTCCCATTCCTCCCGATTACTTGCTGAACGGCATTCCGAAGAGTCTTAAAAGCTCACGAGCTTCCTCATCGTTTTGTGCCGTTGTAACAATAATAATATCCATACCACGAATTTTATCGATTTTGTCATAGTCTATTTCAGGAAATATCAACTGCTCCTTGATTCCCAAGGCATAATTGCCCCGGCCGTCAAACGAGTTTGGATTCAGTCCGCGAAAGTCTCTTACTCGAGGAAGGGAGACACTGACGAGTTTGTCTAAAACCTCATACATCTTTTCTCCACGAAGAGTCACTTTGCAGCCAATGTTCATTCCTTCTCTAAGTTTAAAAGCGGATACGGATTTCTTTGCTTTCGTTATTACAGCATGCTGCCCTGCGATAATGCTCATATCATTCGCTGCATTGTCTACGGCTTTCGGGTTCTCTTTGACTTCGCCGACACCCATGTTGAGAACAATCTTCTCCAGTCTGGGGATTTGCATGACTGACTTGTATTTGAATGTCTCTGCCATTGCGGGGCTGATTTCATTCTTGTATTTGTCCTTTAATCTTGACATCTGATCCTACCTCCTTACCACCGTCACTAAGCTTTACTTACTGTGTCGATAATTTCGTCGCATGCTTTGCATACCCGAACTTTTTCGCCACTGGCAAGTATTTTGCGGCCAACTTTAGTAGGACGCTTGCATTTGTCACATACCAACATCACATTGGAACTGTTTATCGGAGCTTCCTGCTTGATAATTCCGCCCTGCTGCTGATTTCTGCCCTTTGGTTTCTGATGTTTCACCCCCATGTTGACGCCTTCAACAATCACGGTGCTTTTATCGGAGTTCACCTTGAGCACTTTGCCGCTTTTACCAGAGTCTTTTCCGGTAAGAACGAATACATTATCATCTTTTTTAACATGTATTTTATTCGCCATTGCTCTTCTCCTCCTTATAAAACTTCAGGTGCCAGGGATAAGATTTTCATGTAGTCCTTATCTCTGAGCTCTCTTGCGATGGGCCCAAAAATACGGGTTCCACGCGGGTTTTTATCATCTTTAATTAAAACTGCCGCATTCTCGTCGAACTTGATGTACGATCCGTCATTGCGACGCACCCCTTTTTTGGATCGAACGATTACAGCCTTTACAACTTCACCCTTTTTGACAACGCCACCGGGTGTTGCTTCTTTTACCGAACAAACAATAACGTCACCGATATTCGCATATTTGCGCCATGATCCACCGAGTACTTTGATGCAGAATAATTCTTTCGCACCAGTGTTATCTGCGGACTTGAGGCGTGTTTGTACTTGAATCATATTGAACTTCCTCCTTCCCGAATAAGCACTTTTTGGTTATTTAGCTTTGTTAACAATTTCAATTAATCTCCAACGCTTATCTTTGCTCAGAGGTCTTGTTTCCATTACTTTAACCTTGTCGCCGGATTTGCACTCATTGTTCTCATCGTGTGCTTTGAGTGTGTATGTCCTCTTGACAATCTTCTTGTACAATGGATCTTTGACGTGCTCCACAACAGCTACTACTATTGTTTTATCCATTTTATCACTTTTTACCAGACCCACTCTTGTTTTTCTGAGGTTTCTGTCAGTCATTGCCGCATCCTCCATTACTCTTTAATTCCCTTAAGCTCACGCTCGCGGAGTATAGTTCTCACTCGTGCGATGTCCCTCTTGACGCCTCTCAGCTTCAATGGATTTTCGAGCTGGTTTGTGGCGTGTTGGAATCTGAGCTTGAAGAGTTCCTCTTTGAGAGCAACCAATTCACTATTAAGTTCAACGATTGATTTCTCACGCATTTCACTCGGCTTCATTAACGTCACCTGCCTTTTCACGAACAATAAACTTTGTTTTGCATGGAAGCTTGTGACTTGCAAGTCTCATTGCTTCTCTTGCTTCTTCTTCTGTAACACCAGAGATTTCAAAAAGAACTCTTCCTGGTTTGACCACTGCTACCCAATAATCAGGAGATCCTTTTCCTGAACCCATCCGAGTTTCGGCTGGCTTGGAAGAAACCGGCTTGTCAGGGAACACCTTGATCCAGACCTGTCCGCCTCTTTTAATGAATCGATTGATCGCAATACGGGCCGCTTCGATTCGATTTCCTTTTAACCAGCAGCATTCCACTGCTTGAAGGCCATAATCGCCATAGGCAACAAAATTGCCTCTGGTTGCTTTGCCTGTCATTCTACCGCGGTGCTGTTTTCTGTATTTGACTCTTTTTGGAAGTAACATCAGGCTTCGCCTCCTTCCACAACTTGTACCTTCTTCGGAGCAGGGTATACCTCTCCCTTATAGATCCATACTTTTACACCGATGCGTCCATAGGTGGTGTCTGCTTCTGTAAATCCATAATCGATATCCGCTCTTAAGGTCTGAAGTGGTATTGTTCCTTCATGATAGTGCTCTCTTCGTGCGATTTCTGCTCCGCCGAGACGTCCGCTCACTTGGGTTTTGATTCCTTTTGCGCCCGATTTCATCGTTCGGCTCATCGACTGTTTCATCGCACGGCGAAAAGATATTCTTTTCTCCAATTGAGCTGCTATGTTTTCTGCCACAAGCTGCGCATCGATATCCGGTGTTTTGATTTCCTGGATGTCGATAAAAAATGATCTCTTGAACAGTGCGGTCAGTTTCTTCTTTATTTCTTCGATTCCCGCGCCCTGTCTTCCGATAATGACACCGGGTTTTGCGGTACGAATGGTAATGGAAGTTTTCTCATCGCCTTTTCTCTCGATTAATATACGAGAGACTCCTGCAGCAAAGCACTCTTTCTTAAGAAAATCCCGGATCTTCTTATCTTCGATCAGATACTTGCTGTAATCCTTTTTTTCGGCATACCATTTGGTGTCCCAGTCTTTGATTATGCCCAATCTAAACCCATTTGGATTGATTTTCTGGCCCATCTACTTTGCCTCCTTACTTTCTTTCTTTGAGAACAACTGTGATATGAGATGTTCTCTTTAAAATTCTGCTGGCGCTTCCGCGAGCCCTTGGCATAATTCTCTTTAGTGAAGGGCCTTGACTAGCATAGCAGTCGGCAACATAAAGAGCATCACGTGACAGTTCGTTGTTATTAACAGCATTTGCTTCTGCCGATTTTAATAATTTTGCAAGAACCGGGGATGCTGATTTTGGTGTGTATTGAAGAATCGCATAAGCCTCATTAAGGCTTTTGCCCTTGATTGTATCAACAACTATGTTCACTTTTCTTTGTGAAATACGAATGTACTTCGCAATTGCTTTTCCTTCGTCCTTACCTATTCCTAAAACTTTCTTCTCCTTTTTTGTAAGAAGTGCCGGTTTTTGAAATTTATTTGCGGTCTTGGAATATTTGACTAGAATATCCTCGCGGTTTTCCAGCATATATTCTTTGCTCATGACCTTTTTTTCCACTTCGTGTTCCTCCCTTCTATAATCAGGTTGACTATTATTTAACAGCCGTGGTTTTTTCACCGCCGCCATGACCCCTGAAGGTTCTTGTCGGAGCGAATTCGCCTAACTTATGTCCAACCATTTCCTCTGATATAAATACTGGTACATGTTTGCGCCCGTCATATACGGCAATGGTATGCCCAGCCATATCAGGGAATATTGTAGAAGCTCTTGACCAGGTTTTGATAACCCTTTTCTCGTTCTTTTCATTCATTGCAACAATCTTGCTCATCAGATGGTCTGCAACATAATAACCTTTTTTTGTTGATCTACTCATTGTGCCAGCCTCCCTTACTTCCTTCTCTTAACAATATATTTGTTAGAAGGATTCTTGCGATCTCTGGTCTTCTTACCAAGTGTAGGAACACCCCAAGGAGTGACGGGACCTGGTTTGCCAATCGGAGATTTGCCTTCACCACCACCATGCGGGTGATCGTTCGGATTCATGACAACACCGCGGACGGTTGGACGAATTCCCATATGACGGCTTTTTCCTGCTTTGCCGATTGTAACGTTCTCATGCTCGTGATTCCCGACAGCACCGATTGTCGCTCTGCAAATCATTGGAATCATTCGCACTTCACCGGATGGCAGACGAATCTGTGCATAAGTGTCTTCTTTTGCCATCAGTTGAGCGCTTGTGCCGGCTGTGCGAACCATTTGCGCGCCTTTGCCCGGTTTCATCTCAATATTGTGAATAATGGTACCAACCGGAATGTTCTCGATGGGAAGGGTGTTTCCTGCGATGATATCCGCACTCGGTCCGCTTTCAACGAGAGAGCCGATTTTTACGCCTTCGGGAGCAAGAATATATTTTCTCTCTCCGTCAAGATAGCAGATCAATGCGAGGTTCGCACTTCTGTTCGGATCGTATTCGATTGCAATGACTTTGGCCTTGATTCCGTCTTTGTTTCTCTTCCAGTCGATGATTCTGATTTTACGTTTGTTCCCGCCGCCGATATGACGAACGGTGATGCGACCATAACTATTACGACCGCCGGATTTGCTTCTCTTTGCCAAAAGCACCTTCTCGGGCTTCTTGTCAGTGATATCCGAAAAATCGGCAACCGACATTTGCCTTCTGGCAGGAGAAGTAGGATTATAGCTTTTTACTGGCATCTTATCTTCACTCCTTCTCTAAGTCGGTTGACATCAGCCACCGATTCCAAATTCTTCGATTGTATGTTTGTATTTCTTCGCAGAGGAGGAGGTTTTACCGCCTTTTGCTAAAAACACAGGTGCTTTTGGATCAGTGTCGATTGTAACGACTGCTTTTTTCCAAGATGCGGTCTTTCCTGAATGAACGCCCTGCCTCTTGATTTTTCCATCATAATTTGTTGTGTTTACTTTTGACACTTTTACACTGAAGAGCTGCTCGACTGCTTGGCGCACTTCGGTTTTTGTCGCATCGACAGCGACGCGAAATGTATATTTCCCAATCGCGGCATCGGTTGTGCTTCTTTCAGTAATAATTGGTTTGATGATGATGTCCTGTGCAGTTTTCATTACACATACACCTCCTGGATTTTCTCAACCGCGGCCTTGGTGACAATCAATTTCTCGAATTTCAAAATATCGAATACATTGATGGTGTTGACAAGGGCGGTTTTCACACCAGTGATATTCCTTGTGGATTTCTCGACGGTGTCATTCTTATCTTCCATAACGAGCAACGCTGTCTTTTGAACATGAAGATTCGATAAAATCTTTACCATGGTCTTTGTCTTGATCGCATCAAAATTCATTGTGTCAAGAACAATGATGCTGCCATCGTTCAGCTTCGATGATAATGCTGATTTCATAGCAAGTCTGCGAACCTTCTTCGGAATGGTGTAGCTGTAATCACGTGGTTTAGGCCCGAAAATGATTCCGCCCTTGATCCACTGTGCGGATCTGATCGATCCCTGGCGGGCACGGCCGGTTCCCTTTTGCTTATATGGTTTTTTCCCGCCGCCTCTTACTTCACTACGCGTCTTGGTGGAATGTGTGCCTTGTCTTCTGTTCGCGAGCTGGTTCAACACAACTAAGTGCATGACATTCGCATTTGGCTCTATTCCGAAGATGGCGTCGGAAAGCTCGATGCTGCCGATTACGGCGCCTTCCATGTTGTACATATCAACTTTAGCCATTTTCTTGATCCTCCTTTACTCCTGGTTATTTACCGGACTTGACGGTTGTCTTGATTTCAAGTATTCCGCCGTTCTTGGGTCCTGGAACAGCACCCTTGAGCACGAGGATATTGCGATCTCCGTCCGCCATAACGACTTCAAGGTTTTGAACTGTAACATTAACGGAACCCATGTGTCCTGGCAATCTTTTGCCTGGAAATACTCGAGCAGGATCGGTGTTTGCTCCCATGGAGCCAACACGTCTGTGATACATAGAACCGTGGGTTAACGGTCCGGTTTTTTGATTGTACCTTTTGATTACCCCTGCGAATCCTTTACCTTTGGAAATACCGCTCACATCCACTTTGTCCCCGACTGCGAACATGTCCGACGCTTTGATCTCCTGTCCGACCGTGTACTCTGCTTCTGTCATAAATTCCTTCAGGTATTTTTTTGGCACGATGCCAAACTTTGTGAACTGACCTTTGGCGGGTTTGCTGAGTTTGCGTTCAGCAACATCTCCATAGCCTACTTTCACTGCATTGTAGCCGTCTAGGGCCACTGACTTTTTCTGGACGACGACTATGGGACCGCAATCAATCACGGTGACGGGAATAGCAATGCCGTTCTCATCAAATAGTTGAGTCATTCCAGCTTTTTTGCCAAGCATGAACTTCTCCATTTTTGCTTTACCTCCTTGGTTATTGGTTCGTCCGTGTCCCGGAAGAACTTGACCTGGATGCATTGCGTTGGCAGGCAACACATCCTATCCGAAAAAGCTAATCTTATAGCTTGATCTCAATGTTTACACCGGCGGGCATGTCCAGTTTCATCAATGCCTCGACCGTCTTCGGGTTGGGAGCCAGAATGTCGATCAGTCTCTTGTGGGTTCTGATCTCGAATTGCTCTCGTGCATCTTTGTACTTGTGTGGAGCTCTTAATATGGTAACAATCTCTTTCTCAGTAGGAAGAGGAATCGGTCCCGATACATTCGCGCCTGTTCTCTTTGCTGTTTCCACGATACGTTCCGCACTGTTGTCAAGAATTTCGTGGTCAAAGGCCTTGAGTCTGATTCTGATTTTCTGGTTTGCTGGCATAAAAAACCCTCCTGTTTGCTACGACATAAGCTTCAACTGTGCCGGGTGTGTCTTTCTTTCTCATTATAAAACCCAGTAACCGGTCTATCAATCCTTGCGTCCTGGGCATATACTCGAAATGAGCACACGCTGCGTCTGTTCCGCTTATCGTCTTGTTTCTTGAACAAGACTGCTCTGTCAAAGTTACCCGCAATTCAACCGCAGCGGTTGTTAACGGCAATCTCCAACATCTTCGCTCTCTAAAATGTACGCAACGAAAAGTCGCGCACGTAGTATTATATTGCATGTCCGAACTGAATGCAAGAATTATTTCATTAATCATGGCGTTTTTTATAATTTTGATATATTAACTATTATGTATGAATAATTTTAGACATATTTGTATCATTTGCACAAATACGAGATCCTCTTGATTGCTTTCGGATAAAAATGAAGATCCTTCCAATCCTTTCAGACGATGATTCTCGTCAAGTCATTTGATTTCATTAACCAAGCCGAGTTCGTATCCTTGTGCACGGATCTGGTCAATAAGCCATGGCAGGATCTCGACATTTGTGTTGGAGACTGTGTGAAGAAGATATACTGCGCCGTTATGCAATCCATTGATAACTGATTTTTTTGCGGCTTCAACGGTTGGCTGCTTAGCGGTTTCCCAATCTCGATGGGCAAAGCTCCAGAAAACGGTCTTGTATCCTCGCCCTTGTATCAATTTCATCGTGGCTCCGCTGTATTCTCCCATGGGCGGGCGCATATAGCGGGATATTTCTTTCCCTGTCAGTGTTTTATATGCAGCTTCGATTTTATCAAGCTGTTCATTGACCGCTGCCGCGCCTTTCTCATTCAGCATGTTCGGCAAACTCGGATGTATCCATGTATGATTCCCGACTAAATGTCCCTCATTCGACATGCGAAGGACCAGTGCCTTCAATTTGTCGGTTTCGAACATCGCGCCTGTAAGGAAAAATGTGATTTTAAAATCCTTCTCTTTTGCAATATTTAAAATTTTCTCCGTGTTTCCATTATAATCATATCCACAGTCCATTGTAATATAGACTTTTTTCTTTGTGGTATCTCCCTGCCATATTCCGTCATACTGATCACAAGTTGCGATATGGGCAGCTGTAGTTTTTGCCGGAACGCCCTGCTTTCCGCTTGGGCTGTAATACCAGCCTTCCCGCTTGGTGGACACCGAGCCGTCTGATGAATAGGCCGGCACTTTGGTCGGAGTCGGAACGGCGGATGAGATATTGGAGGACGATGCCGGCAGGGAAGAGCTGTTTTCGCTCGCGGAGGAGGCCTGTGAACCAATCGAATCCGTACTTTGCATGCCTGCCGAGGTTGAAGAATCAGAGGAAGAGGAATCGACCGGAGCATGTCTGCTCCCAAGGGCTGCAATCAGGATGATCCCTGCCAGAACAGCGACAGCGGTAATAACGATCGCTCCTGTCTGTGTATAGCGCTTTCTTTTCCTATCCTTTGATAATTTTTCATTATGCTGGTTTTTTATAAAGTCTGTATTGCTTCTTTTCATTTTCTTCCATTCCTTTGTTTTATCAATATCATAGCAAGTACTGCATTCTTATTCTTATTCTTATTTTTATTCTTATTCTTAATTCTCATTTTTATTATTTTCTTATTCTTATTATTTCATGTTCTTCTTAACGATCCTTATAATGCCGACAAGCGTTTTTCTCTTCGCCATCTTTTTATCTTTTCTTATTATAGTCTTTTTCAATCTGTTGTCACTAGTAGCCCGTCAACTTTCCAACCTATATATCTGATCGAGGAAATTTTTTGTAGAGTGAGGCGCCGGATAATTGATACCAACGCAGCCATACTGGAATTTAACCGGCGATATGATATGGAATGAGGGTCGAGAGGGGAATGGATTCATTAAAAATCTTCTGGCTTCTTTTTACTAATTGCCGATCCGGCGAATTCCCGGACCTGTTCTTGAATAAAATGGTATTTCTGATTGCAAAAGTGGCATTCCAAGGTGATTCCATCCGGATCCTGTGCGAGTTCCAGAAGATCGCAGCTTCCTATCGCGAGAAGATTCCGGATCATTCTTTCTTCGCTGCAATTGCATTGGTACCCGCATTCGCATGGTTCATAATATTCAACGTCCGGATCTCCGAAAAACAAGTCGATCACTTGTTCCGGTGTGAATCCCTCTTCGTAGAGCCAGGAAATCTCCGGAAATCCCAATGCCCGCTCTTCAATATATTTCGTGATATCCTCTCCGGCATCCGGCAGCAATTGAACAATCAGCCCGCCAGCATGCGTCACTCCCTGCTGATTCATTTTAACACCAAGACTGACAACCGACGGGATCTGCTCGGAAAGAAAAAAATATGCGGCGAGATCCTCGGCGATTTCACCCGAAATCAATTCAACCTGTCCTACATACGGCTCCCCGAATCCCAGATCCTTGATGACCGTCAGGTCTCCTTGCCCCACGCTGCTGCCGACATCCAGCTTCCCCGGGCTTTTGTACCGGGTTTCCACGACCGGTTCAATCACAAATCCCCGAACGTTCGCATCCGGTGTGCATACTGCGGTCAGCCCCTTCAGCGGACCATCGCAATGGATGGCCGCATGAATGGATCCTTTTTCATTTTTCAATTCCTGGGACATCATCAGAAGTCCTGTGCAGAGTCTTCCAAGTGCGGCGCTGGCAATGGGTGACAAGCCATGAATCCGGGTCATTTCCTGGCAGGTTTTGGTTGATCGGATGGCGATTGCCCGTACACTGTGGCCAAGGGCTGTAGCGCGGACGATATAGTCCATCGTGCTTTTTTCGTTATTATCTTCCATTTTTATTTTGTTTTCCTCTGTTTTCGAATGCAACTGTCCCCAGTTCTTTTTTCCAGTCATCCTGCTTGTTTTCTACAACGAAAATAATCCGGTCCGATGCGTCGGAAGGTTTCTGGAAGGTCAATCCGCCGTATTCTTTGACGATGGTCAGTTCATTGCTTTGAATAAGGGATTGGATTTTATCCACTGTATATATTTTTTCTTTGATGCATTCTTCTCCGCGAAGATACGACTGGTCTTCCTGTTTGATGAAAAAAGTCAGTTCCGACCGGCTCCGTCCCTTTTTAAGATCAATGAAGTTCTGCCATATCAAGGCATATGGTTCCCGGATATCATAAAAGACCTGATTCCCCAGGACCTTTTCAAAATAAACCGGGGTCGCCAGATCGAAAAGGAATAATCCGCCTGGATTCAGATAATTCTTACACAAACCAAAAAGCCGGTTTAATTTCGACTCATCCAGAATATGGTTTATCGTATCTAAAAAACAGACGATGATATCCATTGTTCCGAATAATTCCATCCTGGTCATATCCTGCTGAATGAACTGAACGTCCCTGGCGCCTTCTTTTTCTTTTGCAATGGCAAGCATGTCCCCGGATTGATCCATTCCGAGAACGTCATATCCTCGTTTTGCCATTTCTATCGCAAAGCTTCCTGTGCCGCATCCGAGATCCAGCAGAAGGAATGCGCCGTCCGCTCCATCCCCTCCGGGCAGGCTGCAATGTCTGGCAAGGATTTTTTCTGTGTAGTCCGCCCATTTGGCGGCATCATTTTTTTCTTGCCACTGGTCATATATTTTTGACAGGTCTGCATAGGAATTCATATGGTTTCTCCTCTACGGGTTCGTCCCATGCAATACATCGATGGCTTTCTTCAGCGGGGTATCCTGGTCGAGCGTCAGTTTTTCAATGGTCATGTATTTATTTTCTTCGGCCGGTTCGATTTCGATATCCGGCGCAAGTCCCACCCCTTCAATCGATTCTCCCTTTGGCAGATAATATTTGAACATGGTGATGTTGACCGCCGAACCATCCGGCAGCTCGTACAATTTTGTTCCGGACCCTTTGCCATAGGTATTTTTCCCAATCAGGGTCGCTTTATCATGGTCTCTTAGGCATCCCGCGAAAAATTCCGAAGCGCTTGCCGTGTATTCATTTGTTAAAATGGCATATCGCATCGTGTCTGGAACCTTCATTCCGCCTTGTGTTGTCCATTTGATTTCAAAAGGCTCCCCGTTTTCCCGTCCTTTAATGGAAGCCAGAAGCGTGTTGGCAGGCAGCAGGTATTCCAGCATTTCGATCATTACCTGCGCGTTTCCGCCGGAATTGTTCCGCAGATCGAACACGATGTGCTTCGCTCCCTTTTTCTGCAGATCATCCATTGCTGCGATAAAATCCTTCGGAACGCCTTCTGCGAAAGAACGGACCATGACATAACCGGTTGTCTCATCAAGCATTCGGTATTTGACGTTTTGGCTCAGGATTGTTTTTCGAACCACGGAAAACTTCGATGTTTGTTTCGTAGAAGGCCGATATATCTCGAGAACAACAGTCGAACCCTCCACTCCTTTCACTTTTGCAGCGACTTCGCTCGAATCCGCAGCCTTTTCCAATGATTCGCCGTCAACCGAAACAAGAATGTCTCCACGCAGCAATCCGGCCGCTTGTGCGGGACTGTCCTGGATCACCTCCACTATTTCGACTCCGGTATCTTTGGTCAAGGTCACTGTGCAGCCAATTCCGACATATTTGCCTGACATGGCTTCCTGATTAGAGGCATAGCTCTCCTTGCTCATGTAGTAAGTGTAAGGATTGTCCAGTCCGGAAGGAAACACACTGGTCATCGCCTCCAGAATCTGCGCGTCGGTCAGTTCCTCCAGATAATTGTCTTTGATTTTCGAAATCACCGTTTTTAGTTTTTCGATCGCGGTTTTGGTCTCCTCGGTCGTATCAAAAGAAAGGGTATTTGAATTCTGCGCTTTGGCAGATGGAATATAATAATAGAAAAAAGCATAGAGCAGGATCGATACCGTGAGCAGAAATGTCGTCAGTACGCTGATAATTCCCGTTCCGA
>CAZJXH010000009.1:16427-28845 GCA_964549475.1 uncultured Oscillospiraceae bacterium | reverse complement strand
GACCATACGAATACGCTAGCACGATTCCACTGGAACGGGTCTGATTTTATAGCGTTGTTTTTATGGAGGAAATATGATCACAAATATCGTTTTTGACCTGGGGAATGTTCTCTTGAACTATAAGCCTTTTCCATATCTGCGTGATCAATATGCCCCTGAAGAAGCAGAATTGCTCTTTCGGGCGATATTTGGCAGCGCGGTATGGCTGGAGCTGGATCGGGGAATGGTGAGCAATCAGGAAGCGATCGAGAAGATCCGTATGAATTGCAGCGGATATGATAACGAGATTTGCAATATCATCAACAATTGGCCAGAGATTCTTACTCCGATTGCGGGAAGCATCGAAATCCTGCTGGATTTGAAGAGCAAGGGGTATGCTCTTTATCTCCTGTCCAATTTTCACGAAACGGCCTTTCAGGAAGTGCTGGAGAAACATGATTTCTTCCGGTGTTTTGATGGGATGACGGTTTCGTTCCAGGAGAAAATCATCAAGCCGTACAGGGAGATTTATGACAGCCTTTGCAGTCATTACCGGATCAAGCCGGAAGAATCTGTCTTTATCGACGATTCTCTGGCTAATATAGAAGCGGCTGAGGCGGCTGGTTTTCATACGATTCACTTCATTGATCCGGAACAGATGAGAACAGAACTGAACCGGATGAATGTGATTGTCGGATAAACGATGAAAAACGCAAGAAATATTTTAGCAAATAGTGTATTATTAATGAAGCAGCCTTAACGGTTATCTTTTCGTGTTAGAGGAGCTTATGAATGGTGGATATTGAAATTGAGAGGAAAGACATCTGTGCTGTTATTGTAACTTTTCATCCAGACAGTGATTTCAAAGATCGATTGGAACGTGTAAAACAACAGGTTGACAAAACTGTCATAATCGACAATCATTCGAATGAAGAGTCATTGTCGTTATTAAGAGCACTTTGCAATGCCGATACAGCGATTCTAATCGAGAACAGCGCAAACAGGGGAGTTGCACATGCCTTGAATCAAGGAATGGATTATGCATCCGGGCAAGGGTATAAATGGGCATTGCTTTTAGATCAAGATACCATTGTACTGCCAATAATGGTGGAAGAGCTTATGAATGTTTATCAACATTACAATCCCAAAGAAAAAATAGGGATTATAGGATCCAAATATCAGGATACAAACAGCAATACAACATTGCAGGACGATTGTATCGGCAACGAGATCTGGTGCAAAAAGGATACAGTGATAACATCAGGAAGCCTGATTAGTATTTTTGCCTTTATGCAAGCAGGAAAGTTTATTAATGAATTTTTTATTGACGCTGTGGATACGGAGTACTGCTTACGATTAGAAGAGAAGGGGTTCGCTGTATTATTGACGAAAAAAGTATTGATGCTGCATTCAATAGGGAAAATTACAATGCACAAGATATTTGGCAGGACTGTTGGAACAACGAATCATATTCCAATGAGGCAATATTATATGGTCAGGAATAATATTGCTGTTATCCGAAAATATAGAAGAAAAAATCCGGAATGGTCGCGAAAAATGATATCATCTATTATCAAAGGCTTTATTCTGGTTATTTTATTCGAAGAAAAAAAAATAACCAAGGCGGGTCTTATGCTGAAAGGGTTTGCAGAAGGCTTGTTCATGAAAATATAGCAGTTCAAAAAGAGGAGGGTTAGCGTAAGCAGTATGTTACGCGTAAATAATATGGATATACGAAAAGTAATTTCGAGAGTGATCAGGAAAAGACTCCCCCGCACATGCAGGAAACAAATTTTAAAATTTTTAAATCGATCGAACAATAATGAGCGGTTAACATTAATTGAAAGCAAATTGGAACAATTGGATTTGAACCATCAGAAACGAATCATCCTGTTTATTGTTCCTAATGACAACATAGCCAATGGCGGAATCATGTCGATTTTTTCTTTATTCAAGGTATCGAAAGAATATCGGGATATTCATCAATCCGAAGTAATATTGGCAACCTATCCAAGTATCCGTTTTACGCCCAGATTCACAAAGTTTAAAAATGAAGAAATCGTTGTGCCGTTTGATCTGCTAATGGAAAGACTCGGCAATGTAGATTCCTTGCTAATTCATGTTCCTGAAAAGTTCATAGAATCATTTTTAGCTGATTTGAATTCTTCCGAAAAGAGAACGATCAGGAATTGTAAAAACAGCACAGTGAATATTTTGAATCAAAACATACAAGCAATGCCTGAGGTTGATAAAATTACAGAATTAAAGAATCTGTTTCAAAAAGTGACTTGTACAACCGCACATAGGAAATATTGCACAGCCGAATACAGAAAAAAGTATGGAGTTCCATTGCATCATTTTTCTGCGGAAAATTTATTTTCCAATTATGTCCAAAGAGACTATGCAGAGAAAGAGGAACTGTTAATCTATTCTCCGGACCAACATCCGCTTAAGGAAAAAATTATTTCTACTATTAGGGATCATTGTCCAAATTTGAAATTATTTGAAATCAATAATGTAACATATACAGAGTATTTGGATTTATGCAGCAGAACAAAATGGTCGATCACATTCGGAGAAGGACTGGATGGCTATTTCATGGAGCCTGCTTATTGCGGTGCCTGCTCGTTTGCAGTATATAATATTGATTTTTTCACGGAAGACTACAAGAATTTGGAAACTGTCTATTCCAATTATGAAACGATGCTAGAAAATATTGTTCAAGATATGAAAGCATTTGATAATAAAGACCGATATCTGCAGATCAACAAGTCAATCCTGGATATTATACACAAACAGTACAAGATCGACGAGTATAGAAATAATATTAAATTATATTATAGCGGAGAATATACATTTCGATAAAGGGGGAATCGGTGGAAGAGAAAAATACAAAAAACAAAGTAATTTCCTCCCTTTTCTGGAAGCTTCTGGAAAGAGGAGGAACACAGGGAATACAATTCGTTGTCCAAATTGTACTGGCACGGCTTCTTGCCCCGGATGTCTATGGAATAATCGCACTGATAGCCATATTTATTGCTATAGCCAATGTATTTATTCAAAGTGGGTTCAGTACAGCTCTTATTCAAAAAAAAGATCCGAATGAATCCGATTATTCATCTGTGTTTTATTTAAGCTTATTTGTTGCGGGCTTCCTTTATATCCTTATCTTCTTTACAGCTCCGCTTATTGCTTCTTTTTATAATATACCGCAAATCATTCCAGTTATCCGGGTGTTATCCATATCATTGTTCATGGGTGCCTTCAATTCCATTCAAAATGCAGTAATAGCAAAAAAAATGCAGTATAAAAAGCTTTTTTTCAGCAGTTTGGGCGCAATAATCGTCTCAGGAATAGTCGGTATTGCATCAGCGTACGCTGGGTGGGGCGTATGGGCGCTGGTTGCGCAGCAACTATCAAATCAATTGGTCATCACATTGATTCTTTGGTTTATTGTGGAGTGGAGACCCCGATTGCTCTTTTCTTTCGAAAGAATAAAAACGCTATTTTCATTTGGCTGGAAATTGCTAGTCTCGTCACTTATAGAAACACTTTATGCAAATTTACGCGGACTTATCATTGGGAAGATCTATAATTCATCCGTTTTAGGTTACTATACCAAAGGAGACCAGTTTCCCAATATAATCGTGTCCAATATTGATGGCTCCATCCAGTCGGTCATGCTTCCGACCTTATCCGCTCATCAAGATGATAAGAAAAAAGTGAAGGACATGGTGCGTCGGTCGATCGTTACCAGTTCGTTTATTATTTTTCCATTGATGGCTGGATTGGCTATTACCGCAGAACCGATGGTGAGGATCATATTAACAGACAAATGGCTTCCCTGTGTTCCGTTTTTACAGATCGCATGTGCTTATTATGCTTTATTTCCAATACATACCGCAAACTTGCAGGCGATTAATGCATTAGGCCGCAGTGATATTTATTTGAAATTAGAAATCATCAAGAAAATAATAGGCATAGTGATATTAGGGATAACGGTCATTTTCGGTGTTTATGCGATTGCGATCGGGATGCTGGTTACCGGGATAGTTTCTACATTTATCAATGCATATCCAAATTTGAAGCTGCTCAATTACAGCTATAAAGAGCAGGTTAAGGACATTATGCCGTCCTTGCTGCTATCCTTGCTGACGGCTGCCGTGGCTTATAGCGTTCAATTGATTCATCTGTCCGAATGGCTGACGTTGATCCTTCAGGTATGCGTCATGAGCAGTTTGTATTTTGGAATAGCAAAAATATTGAAACTGGAATGCTTTCGCTACATCATTGACACAATCAGTGGGTTGAGGAAAAGGAAAGCATAGTGATTGCCCTGATAGGGGGTGTTGTTTTGCTAAATATTGTGTTAAAATGATAAAATTAATGGGAATTCCGACCTTTGAAGCTTGAAATATCAGGATTCCATTTAAAAATCCAGCAGATTGAATAAAGGTCTTTATGATTTTGCAGAAAGACTTTTCAAGGGAGTATCAGGAAGCATATGAAAGATCCAATTTTAGTAACGCGCTCTTCTATTCCAGATTTTAACGAATATACAGAGGAGATCAAAGATTTATGGGACAGCCACTGGCTGACCAACATGGGAGTAAAGCATAAACAATTAGAAACAGATTTATCCAGGTTTTTAGACACTCCCAATATCACCCTTTTCACAAACGGCCATCTTGCCCTGGAGTGTGCGATTGCATCCTTCAACCTTGTCGGAGAAGTGATCACAACCCCGTTTACTTTTGTCTCTACGACGCATGCGATTGTCAGAAGTGGATTGGAGCCGGTATTTTGCGATATAAATTCGGATGACTATACCATTGATTCGGATAAAATCGAGGATTTAATAACAGAGAAGACCTGTGCGATAATTCCTGTGCACGTTTATGGAAATGTTTGTAATATCAAAGAGATTGAAAGAATTGCACAGAAGTATAACCTTAAGGTGATTTACGATGCTGCCCATGCTTTTGGCGTGACGGTTGACGGAATCGGCGTTGCGAATTTCGGAGACGCATCCATGTTTAGCTTTCATGCTACCAAGGTTTTCAACACGATTGAAGGAGGCGCGATCACCTTTAAAAATCCAACGTTAAGAAAAACACTGGATGATATCAAGAATTTCGGGATCACAGGACCGGAAACAGTCGAATATATCGGTGGCAACGCAAAAATGAATGAATTCCAGGCGGCAATGGGGATTTGCAACCTTCGCCACATCGATGTCGAAATCAAAAAACGGAAAGCTGTTATGGAGAGATATGTCGAGAGATTGCGTGATGTTAACGGGATTAAGCTTGTGAAGCCCCAACCGGGAGTGGTCAGCAATTATTCTTACTTTCCGGTAGTATTTGATGGGTATAAGCAAAATCGTGATGAGATATTTGAAAAATTAAAAGGGGAAGGCATTTATGCGCGAAAGTATTTCTACCCTCTTACCAGCAGCTTTAAATGCTATGAAGGCAAATTTGACATGAGTAAAACGCCTAATGCGAAATACATTGCAGAAAGAGTGCTTACATTGCCATTTTTTGCAGATTTGGCTTTCGATGATGTCGACAGGATTTGTGATATTATCCTGAATGCATGATTTTATTATGTTTGGAGGAGCATATAATGATTTTAGGGATTTATGGAGCTGGTGGATTAGGTCGGGAAGTTTTAGAAATAGCTCAAAAGATAAACACAATAGAGCATAAATGGAGTATGATCCTTTTTATTGACGATGTGAAGACACAAAAATTGATTAATAACACGACGGTTGCCAGTTTCGCAGAAATTAGTAAAATTTACAAAAATCATGAATTGGAAATTGTTATTTCAAATGGAGAACCTTCATTACGAGAACTTTTATATAAAAGAATTATATCGGCGGGATATTGTCTATGTACACTAATTCATCCAACCACAAATATATCATCCCATACAAATATAGGGGCAGGCTCAATCATATGTTTCGGCGTTTTTATATCTTGTAATGCGAAGATTGGTGAAAATGTCGTAATAATGCCCAATTCAAATATCGGACACGATTGCATAATCGAGGATAATTGCGTTGTGTGCGGCATGGCAAATGTTAGTGGAAATGTAAGAGTCGGAGAAAAATCTTTTATTGGATTAAGCTCATCCATTAAGCAAGAAACATATATAGGCAGTAATGTGATTATCGGGATGGGCTCAGTGGTGGTACGGGATGTTCACGATGGCATGATTGCGATGGGAAACCCCGCAAGGGAGATAAAAGAAAATGAAGAGAATAGAGTTTTTAAGGAACGAAATAATCATTAATTAAATTAAATTTGAAAATGACTGACTTGAAAAAATATAGTAATGCGTTCTATGCGGTGTACCGCGAAATATTGATTTCATCCTTCATATATCTAAAGAAAAACTCTTGTGGTGCATTATCCCGATAATTGGCTTTACGGGATTCGTACACGCACCTAAAAAGGCAGACATATAGCAATCAAGAGCCTTCCCATTGATGATATCGGTTATACCTGTTAGCATAACCATGCGTGGACCTTACGCTTCAAACTCTCGTTTCAATAGATTTGGCGCAGCATAAGCCGAAGCCATGGCTTCTGCCATACATCGATAAGGATTGGCCTAATGAACCGGATATATGGGATCAAAAGGCTTGGGATGAGCAGGCAAACATTAATCTGCCTGATAAAACAATTGAAAAGTGCAATGAGAATGATAGATTTGAATAGGATGGTCCATCAGCACCCCATATCAGTCACCGTAACAGTCCGGAATACCGCCTATTTAATGCAATATCTAGTGGCGGACATGCGATTTGAAACATTAGGGGGATTTTTCTTTTCCCTTCAACCGAAAACAAACCAAAAACAAGCTGACACGATCTCCTTAACCAGGGCAATCGCTTACGAAAAGAAATGGAACATGGGTGAAATATGGGGACGGTTCTTATATTTCATAAACGGAATAAAATGAAATATAAGAACCGTCCCCATATTTCATTCTTTCTGTTACTAATCCATTTCTTTTCGTAAGCGATTACCCTGCTCCTTACCCTTAAAAATTGCAAAATACAGAGTGTAATGTTATAATAACAAAAATTGTCATACGGAATAAGACATGACAAAACAAGATTTATATTGTGCAGTTTGAAATAAACGACTTAAGGAAGGGAAAAGCGTATTGAAGACTCAACAGTAATTACGGATAATATGCTTCACCTGAGAACAACGTAAGCCTTTATGACTTGCGAATCACGTTTTTTATTTACAGAAATGAATGCCGCCATCGAGCGTTTTCTTGACTTAGGGCTATATAGCAAGCCATGGAAGAAACGAACAAGTAAAGGAATGCTTATTCGAATGGCGAAGCGATTGGTCAGCTGCTGTTTATTGATGGCGAATGAACCATATTAACACGAGGGACAGGTAGATGAAAAACAAAATTGAATTATTTCTAAATACAATCATATATCTCAAACCGTCACAAGTTTATTATAGACTGCTTCATAAGCTTATCAGGCAATTATATGCAAGAAAACTGCTTTCCGTTAAAATCCCTGACAATTTGCAGGGAGTCGATGAAAATAGCTACTTGATTCCGGAATTGGATTTCAATCAGGAATATCTTGACCGATTCAACCGCGAAGACATTGAAAATGATCGATTTTCATTTATAAACATTACAAATACGATCAATTTTGCAACCGCTTGGAATGATCCTGAATTGCAGCATTTATGGAGATACAACTTACATTATTTTGAGTATTTATATATACTTGCCGATGAGTATTCCAAGGGAGAAAATCAAGAGAAATGCTATAATAAATATAAGTACTTTGTAGAGAACTGGATCAGCAATAATCCGATAGCCATTGGAGATGGATGGCATCCATATACAATATCCTTAAGGCTGACAAATTGGATTGTTACCTATCAAGTGTTTAAAGACAGAATCATGATGGATGGCGCTTTTCATAACAAATTTCTGGAATCGATGTATCAGCAATATCAATATTTGCAAAAAAACCTTGAACAAGATGTTCTGGGGAATCACTATTTTGAAAACATCAAGGGGTTGATTCTTGGAAGCATTTTTTTCAATGATATCAAGGGCAAAGAGAAATACAAGAGAGCATTATTGAATCAATTGAAAGAACAGATTCTAGCGGATGGCATGCATTTTGAATTGAGTCCCATGTATCACAAAATCATTTTGGAAGATCTTATTAAAATAACATACTGGCTAAAAAATGATTCAATATACAATCAACTGATTTCTTATATTGGCAAGATGATCGATATAGCATACAGCCTCGAGGAGAATTTTGGCAAGACACCGTCTTTCAATGACAGTACGGACGGAATCAGCAAGGATTATCAAAGCCTTGTTAAAGTATGCAAAGAATATTTCGGATTAATCCCGCAATTTAGAAACAGCTTTGAGAATAGCGGCTTTTATGTCTTTTCGGATCAACATAAAAAAATCATATTCGATACCGGAGACATCTGCCCGCGGTACCTGCCCGCCCATGGCCATTGTGATGCCTTGAGCATGGAACTGTCTTGGAACAATAGGCCAATGATGGTTAATTCTGGAACATACAGATACGAAAGCGGCAAATGGAGAGACTTTTTCAGAAGTACAAGCGCGCATAATACCGTTTCGATTGCAGGCAAGGAACAATCACAGGTTTGGGGGCGCTTTCGAGTTGCAAAGCGGATTAGAAAAATAGCCAGAAAGCAATTTGATTATAATAATATCAAGTTTTATGCCGGAACCTATATTTCTTATACCGGCGATGAACACAAAAGATTTATCGGGTACGTAGAGGAAGATAAAATCATTGTTTTGGATTACATCAAATCCAATTCGAAAGAAAACATCAAAAGCTTTCTGCATTTTATTCCTGGAGCAATGATCAATGTTCACGGTGGAACAGCGGATATTGCTTTGAACTCAGAAAATATCAGAATCATTGCAATAGGGACGAGCTGTCTCGAAATGGATAAGAGCTGGTATTCGGATGCTTTTAACAGAAAAGAAGAAAATAATGTTTTAGTTTTTGAAAAGGATAACCAAAATAAGGTTTTTGGTTATCTGATCGATTTTGGCCACAGTGAAATGATTGAATCCGCCAATGGTTTGGAAATGAATAATACAAAAAAATTCGTTATCAATTATGATGAGCTAGGAGATATGTTATGAAGATCGTTGTTATTTGCCATTTTTTCCCTCCTGAAATAGGCGCCCCTTCCGCAAGAATATATGAAATGGCCAAATATTGGGTCGAATCAGGGAATGAGGTGCATGTAGTAACCTGCTTTCCGAATCATCCAACAGGGATTATTCCAAGCGAATATAAAGGCATGAAATATTTACATGAAATGATGGATGGGATTCATGTACATCGAAATTATGTATTTGCAACGCCGAACAAAGGAATTGTAAAAAAGACGATCGGACACCTGTCCTTCATGTTTTCATCTGTTCTGTTTTCAATGAAAAAAATGGACAAGCCGGATGTTATCATTGCAAGTTCGCCTACATTCTTTTCGATCTTTTCAGGGTATTGGTATAGCTTAAGAAAAAAGGCCCCGTTTGTTCTTGAGATTCGAGATTTATGGCCAGCGGCCATGATTGAATTAGGCGTCATGAAAAAGGGTCTGATAACGAATATTTTAGAGAAAATGGAATTGTTTTTTTACAGAAAAAGCAAAAGATTGATCATGGTCACAAAATCATTTAAAGAGAATGTTGTTCAAAGAGGGATCGATGAAAGTAAAGTCTATGTAATAACAAATGGGGTGAATCAGGATTTGTTTTATCCTCGGGCAAAGAATCAGTCCCTGATCAACGCTTATGGACTAGAGGATAAATTTGTTGTCTCCTATGTTGGAGCACATGGAATCTCTCAGAACCTTAGCGTCATACTGGATGTTGCCAAAGCTTTATCAGACTGCAAAGACATTCTGTTTTTATTTGTTGGAGAAGGCGCTGAAAAAGAAAAATTAAAAAGCATTGTAAATAAAGAAAATATTACCAATGTGCGGTTTATTGATTCGCAGCCGAAAGAGATCATTCCTGATATATACTGCACTTCGGATATATGCTTGATACCGCTGAAGAATATTGAATTATTCAAGACATTCGTGCCATCGAAAATGTATGAGATAATGGCCTGCGGGATTCCAATCGTTGCCAGCATTGAGGGAGAAGCGGCGGATATCCTGATGGATTCAAAGGCGGCGCTGGTTGTTCATCCGGATCATGCGGAAGAAATCAAGGATGCAATTCTTGAGCTTAAAAACAATGAAGAACACTATAAACAAATAAAGGAAAATGGGCCCGCGTTTGTTGAATGCAACTATTCAAGGAAGAATCTGGCGGAGAGATATTTAGAGATACTAAGAAATATGAAGTGAGGGATTGGGATGATTTTATTAACAGGAGCGACGGGTTTCCTTGGGGAGTTTGTATTAAGGGGACTGATTGAAAAAGGATATGATGTCACTTGCTTTGTAAGAGAGACAAGCAATCTTGAAACAATAAAAGAATTGGGAGCACAATACGTTTACGGGGAATTGGATAACCAATCTTCGATTTGTGATGCACTAAAAGGGAAAGACGCATTAATTAATATTGCTTCTTTGGGATTTGGGCATTGCCCTGACATTATAAAATCATGCGAGGATATGAATGTCAAAAGAGCTGTTTTTATCAGTACAACCGGTATATTCACAAAATTGAGCCCTGACAGTAAATCGGTTAGACTGGAGGCCGAACGATTAATCAAGGAAAGCCGATTGGATTATACAATTTTACGGCCTACAATGATTTATGGCACACCGAAAGATCGCAATATGTGGAGATTGATTAAATACCTGAAATCATTAAGAATCATTCCTATACTGGGGGATGGCAATTATCTGCAGCAGCCAGTCTATGTGAAAGACTTGGCAAATGTTATTATAAAGGCGTATGAGAATGATGTCAGCATCAAGAAAGCCTATAATATCTCCGGAGCAAAAGCAATCACCTATAATGAAGTCATCGACATCACCGCAAGAGCATTAGGCAGGAAAGTGGCTAAAATGCATATTCCGATGCAATTAAGCTACAAATTGTTGAGATTATATGAAAAAATAGCAAGAAAACCAAAATTAAAAGCTGAACAGGTTTTGCGGCTTAATGAGAATAAGGATTTTTCGCATGAGGAAGCAGAATTGGACCTGGGGTATTATCCCTTGAGCTTTGAGGATGGGATCAAACTGGAAATAGAATATTAATATTTTGAAAGAAGGTATATGTATGGTTAGTGTAATCGGATTAGGCTATATCGGGCTGCCAACAGCATTGATGCTTGCTTCCCATGGGGTGGAGGTTATTGGAACGGATTATAATAAAGGCCTTGTCAAGACACTCCAGGCAGGGAAGACAACGTTTGAAGAAGAAGGATTGGATGAATTATTCAAAGATGCTTTATCAAAAGGAATAAAATTTTCAAATGAATACATAAGTACTGACATTTATATCGTGGCGGTACCGACTCCTTATGATAAATTCAGCAAGAAAATTGATGCCTGCTATGTGATTGAAGCGGTGAAAAATGCAATGGAAGTCTGCCCCAAAGGCGCAACGATTGTTATTGAATCAACGATTTCCCCGGGAACAATCGACAAATTTGTCAGACCTATCATTGAGAACAAAGGATTTGTCATTGGAACGGATATCAACCTGGTCCATGCGCCAGAGAGAATTATTCCTGGAAACATGGTGTATGAATTGAAACACAATTCAAGGACAATCGGAGCCGATAACCGTGAAATAGGAGAAAAGATCAAAGCGCTGTATCTTTCTTTCTGCCAGGGGGATATCGTTGTAACCGATATCCGTACGGCAGAGATGACAAAAATTGTTGAAAATACCTTTCGGGATATCAACATTGCTTTTGCAAATGAACTGACAAAAATATGCCGTTTTGCGAATTTGGATATTTATGAAATTATTAAAATTGCCAACATGCATCCTCGCGTCAATATATTGCAACCGGGACCCGGAGTCGGCGGCCATTGTATTTCAGTTGATCCATGGTTTCTGGTGGGGGATTATCCCGGGCTTGCCAATATCATTTTGGCTGCAAGAAAAATCAATGATTCCATGCCTGAATTCGTGCTGGAAAGAGTTCATGATATTATGCAAGAAAAAGGGCTGACGGATATAAGCAGGGTGGGTCTTTATGGCTTGACATATAAAGAGAATGTGGATGACATTAGAGAAAGTCCATCGCTTCAGCTGCTTGAAATCATGAAGAAACACCTGGCAAGCCCCCTGAAAACCTATGATCCATATGTAAAAAGAGATATCATAGAGAATCAATATCACAATCTCGATGAATTTCTCAACAATGTGGATATTGTTGTCATCATGGTGTCCCATGATG
>CAZJXH010000009.1:0-16417 GCA_964549475.1 uncultured Oscillospiraceae bacterium | reverse complement strand
ATACTCGATACGAAAAATATCTGTAGCATTAATGGCGTTTATAAATTATAATTTATTCAGAAACCAAATCATCTTCTAAAAAGTAGGGATATTGATATATGAAAAAAGTAATGTTAGTGTTTGGGACAAGGCCTGAGGCAATAAAAATGTGCCCGCTGGTAAAAGAATTTGAAACAAGGGAAAATATCAGCACAATCGTTTGTGTAACAGGCCAGCATCTGCAAATGCTGCAACAGGTCCTAAAAACATTCAATGTTGTACCAGATTATGATTTGTCGATTATGAAAGATAAACAGACCTTGTTTGATGTGACAAGTACTATATTAAACCGGATCAAGCGGGTGCTTGAAGAATCCAAACCAGATGTGGTTCTTGTTCATGGCGATACATCGACGACTTTTGCTGCAGCACTGGCTTGCTACTATTTGCAGATCCCTGTAGGTCATGTTGAAGCAGGACTTCGAACCTATAACATATATTCTCCGTATCCGGAGGAGTTTAATCGGCAGGCAGTCGGAATTATTGCAAAATATAACTTTTCACCGACAGATCTGGCAAAACAAAATTTATTAAAAGAAGGTAAAAATCCGGACTCAATCTACGTAACCGGGAATACAGTAATTGATGCGCTAAAAACCACGGTTCGAAAAGACTATGTACATGAGCAGCTGACATGGGCTTCCGACAGCCGGCTTATCATGCTTACCGCCCATCGCCGCGAAAATCTCGGCGAGCCATTGCATAACATGTTCAGAGCAATCCGCAGACTGGTCGACGAAACAAAGGATATCAAAGTAATTTATCCGATTCATATGAACCCGGTGGTCAGGGATGCAGCGAATGAAATTTTAAAAGGATCCGATCGTATTCGTATCATTGAACCACTTGACGTTTTGGATTTTCATAACTTTTTAGCCCAATCATATCTTATTCTTACTGATTCGGGCGGGATTCAGGAGGAAGCGCCAAGTATGGGCAAGCCGGTACTTGTGATGAGAGACACCACGGAAAGACCGGAAGGGATTGCGGCCGGCACCCTTAAATTAGTCGGTACGGATGAAGAGGTTATCTACAGAAACTTCAAATTGCTGCTGGAAAATAGAGCGGAGTATGAAAAGATGAGCCATGCAAGCAATCCATACGGCGATGGATTTGCGTGTAAAAGAATAGCGGACATCATTGAAAAATCGTAATGTAAACGGATGATACAAAACAAATGAACAATTTATTTTGAGAGTTGATGGTGATATAGAATGAAACAATTATTTTTAATGGTTAATGATGGATCTGTTACATTGATTGATACGCCATTGCCAACGGCAAAGGACAATCATGTATTGGTTGAAACGCTTTATTCTGTTGTAAGCGCCGGAACAGAGAGGGGTCTTACTTCTTTTGGCGGTAAGAATTTGATTCAAAAAGCCCTGGACAGACCGGATCAGGTAAAAAAAGTCCTGGAGAAAATGTCAACCGATGGAATCCTGACAACTGTAGAAAGTGCTTTTACCCGCTTAAACGAGCCGATGCCCATGGGATATTCCGCAGTCGGGAAGGTGATCGAATGCGGGAAAGGGGTAACAGAGGTACAAAAAGGGGATCTTGTCGCGATGGCGGGGCAAGCATACCATAGCGAAATCAACCGTGTGAATAAAAACCTGATTGTGAAAATACCCGATGAATTGAAGGATTACCGTCAAGGCGCATTATGTGCATTGGGAGGGATCGCACTCCAGGGGATACATCAATCAAACGTTGTTCCGGGCGAAACGGTCGCAGTCATAGGCATGGGACTTGTAGGACATATTGCAGCCCGTATTCTTAATTCTTATGGCTGCGATGTGATTGGCTATGATATTAAGGATAAATCAATTGAAGGAACCCGGCTTAAGGCTTTTATTTTATCCGGCGATGAAAATGCAGTGGATATTACTAAATCCTTTACGAAAGGCAGAGGCGTGGATAAGGTTATTATCACTGCAGCCGCCAATAGCAATGACCCAATGGATTTGGCCGCGGCGATAGCAAGAGACAGAGGTACGATCTGTATGATCGGGGTTACCAGGATGGAGATTGATCGCCGGCCATACTACGAAAAGGAGCTGACCTTCACGATTGCCCGCTCCTATGGCCCCGGACGGTACGATTCGAATTATGAAGAAAAAGGAGTGGATTATCCGATTGGGTACGTGCGTTTTACAGAAGGCAGAAACATGGAGGAATTCATCCGGCTGATCACCGAAAAACGCGCAGATTTCGCCGATTTGATTACTCATGAGATTGACTTTGAAAATGCTGAGACTGCATATGAGATGATTACGACGAATAAGAACAAGGAACGATATATTGGCATTCTGCTAAAATATCCTGCAAATGAAACCAAGTGGCAAAATGTGATATTGGGCAACAAGACAATGAAAGAAACCGGTAAGGCACAAATATCGGTGGGATTGATCGGCGCCGGCAATTTTTCAAAAAACACTCTTCTCCCTATTATGAAAGACACGGGATTGTATCATTTCAAAGCATTGGCGACGACTGGCGGCAGCGGCGCCGCACAGGCAAAAGCGGTATTCCCTTTTGATTATGTAACGAACGACTATATAAAGCTGCTGGAAGATGAGAGCATAGACATGATCATAATATCCACCCAGCATAACAGCCATGCAAATTTTATCATTCAAGCCCTAGAAGCAGGGAAGAGTGTGTATTGTGAAAAACCTTTATGCCTGACAATCGAGGAGCTTGACAAAATCGAAGCAGCCTACCGGGCATCCAAGGGAGAATTGTTTTGTGGCATGAATCGCAGGCATGCGCCATTTATTAAACAGATCAGGAATAATCTTTCAACGGATAAAATACCTGCAATATATGACTATATCGCAAATGCAGGCTATATCCCCGACAATCACTGGACGCAAGATGAAAGGACCGGCGGTGGAAGGATAATCGGTGAAGCTTGTCATTTTGTTGATGTGATCCAGTATCTTGACGGAAGCGACCTGTTATCCCTGAAAGTCACTTTTGCGCGAAACAGCGCATATCCGAAGAATGATAATGCGATCATAACATTGAATTTCCAATCCGGTGCAATCGGGAATGTGATATATACGTCAATGGGCTCAAAGAAATACCCGAAAGAGCAGCTTAGAGTTTTTTCAAATGGCAAGGTGTTCGAAATGGACAACTATATCAAAATGCACCAATACGGCAGCATCAACAAGACAAAAGTGAAGCTGAAGCAGGATAAAGGAATCAAAAACGAGTATGAGTTTATCTATCAGGTATTAAATGGAAAATCAAAAAATACGGTAATCGAGGACGCTTTTATTAATCACAGGATGCTGATGGAAGCTCTTAAATGAATATCAGGCAAGAGCAAAAAGGATTACAGTATTAATTTAAGGAGAAAAAAATGAGTAAGAGAGAATATCAGATTTGTAAGAACTGCGTGATGGACACGACTGATCCGGAGATTAAATTTGATGAGAATGGCAGATGTGACTTTTGTGATAATTATTATCATAGCATATTGCCAAGCTGGAATACGGATGAAATTGGCGCCCGGGAGCTTCAGACCATTGCGGATAAAATAAAAAGGGACGGCAAGGGCAAAAAGTATGATTGTATCATTGGCATTAGCGGCGGGGTTGATAGTTCCTATCTTGCCTATATTGCAAAAGAGAAATTGGGGCTGCGTCCATTGATGCTCACCGTAGATACCGGCTGGAATCTGAATGTTGCAAATGAGAATGTATTTAAGCTGATTAAAAAACTTGGTCTGGATTTAGAGACCGTTGTGGTGGACTGGGAAGAAATGAAGGATTTGCAAAAAGCATTTATAAAGTCACAGGTTCCTTATCAAGATACACCGCAGGATCATGTGATTTTTGCCGGATTGTATAATTTCGCAGCGAAAAATGGCATAAAATATGTTATCACAGGGGCAAATTATTCAACAGAAGGCGTAAAACCTCCTCAGGAATGGACCTATCTGAATGATATCCGTCTTATTAAAGACATTCATAAAAGGTTCGGGAAAATACCATTAAAAACTTTTCCATTATGCGGGATGTTCAAGTATAAGATTTTTTACAGATATTTCAAAGGAATCCGGGTGATTAAGCCTTTGAATATGATCCCTTATCATAAAGAGGCTGCAATCGCTATATTAGAGAAAGAATTCAATTGGGAGCAGTATGCAAACAAGCATTACGAAAATATTTTCACAAGATTCTACGAAGGCTATTGGCTGCCGAAGAAATTCGGATATGATAAAAGAAGATGCTATTTTTCAAGCCTGATCCTAACAGAACAGATGACCAGGCAGGAAGCCGTGCAAATGCTTGAGGAGCAGCCCTACGACGAAAAAATCGCAATGCAGGACCTGGAGTATATTGTTGGAAAGCTTGATATGAGTAAAGAAGAATTTCTGAATTATATGAATGGGGAAAACAAGACATTCAGAGATTATAAAAACAGCGAGAAGCTTTTAAAAACGGCCATCAAGCTTGCCATGCTGTTAGGCGTTGAGAAACGGAATTTTAGATAAAAAAGCATTTGTTTCAATCCGCCAACCACAGTAGGAGAAATAATGATTACAATAATCGATTACAATATGGGTAACATCGCATCCATACAGAACATGCTGGAGAGGGTCGATTGTGAGACGATTGTCACATCGGATCCTCTCGTGATTCGAAACGCAGAAAAAATCATATTACCCGGGGTAGGGTCCTTTGATTATGGTATGAGGAACCTTGCCGAACTAGGATTGATAGAGGTATTATCAGAAAAAGTCTTCGAACAGCATACGCCATTGCTGGGGATATGCCTGGGAATGCAGCTGTTGACAGAAGATAGTGAAGAGGGTAATCTAAAAGGACTGGGATTTATCAAAGCCCATACAAAAAAATTCAATCCGGATGTCTGTGGACAAATGCAAAAAATTCCTCATATGGGCTGGGACTATGTATGCCCAAAGGATAATATTCCATTGTTCAAAACGCCTGTAGAAAATATCAGATTCTATTTTGTGCATTCTTATTATGTTGAATGCGAGGACGAGCGCAATGTTATTGCCACCACAGAATATGGAAATGTATTTGCAAGTGCTATAGGGAAAGACAACATTTACGGCGTACAATTCCATCCAGAAAAAAGTCATAAATACGGCATGAATCTATTTAAGAATTTTGTGGAGATAATATAATGTTTAGAAGCAGAGTCATACCATGTCTTTTAATAAAAAACAACGGACTATATAAAACGATTCGTTTTAAGGAACCAAGGTATTTAGGCGACCCTATAAATACATTGAAATTATTCAATGGTAAAGAAGCGGATGAAATCGTTATTTTGGATATATCATTATCGGCTAATGGGCTGGAACCAAACTTGAAATACCTTAAGCAATTGGCAGGCGAATGTTTTATGCCAATATGCTATGGCGGTGGCATAACATCCCTGAAGCAAGTAGAAACTCTATTCAGAATTGGAATTGAAAAAGTTTCGTTCAATACTTCGCTATATTATAGCCCGGAACTATTAAGAGAGGCTGCTCAGAACTTTGGATCTCAGAGCATAGTAGCCTCCATCGATGTGAAGAAGAATTGGGTAGGAACCCGTTCGGTATATGTTAAAGCCGGCACCAAAGATATCAAGTGCGATCCGGTCGAGTATTCAAAAAGGGCTGAAGATCTTGGCGTTGGAGAAATTCTATTAACATCAATAGACCATGATGGAATGATGAATGGGTATGACTATGAGCTTATTGAAAAAGTAAGCGGTTCAGTAAAAATACCGGTTATTGTGAACGGCGGCGCCGGGAATCTAAAGGACTGTGTCAAAGCCGTGAATTCCGGAGCATCCGCAGCGGCAGCCGGAAGCTTATTTGTATATTATGGCGCTAGGAAAGCGGTGCTGATAAACTATCCCACACAGGATGAATTGGCAGAAGCATTTACTTTGTAATATCGCTTTGGAGGATTTATGAAACGGATTGTTGACACGATAATATTTTATGACAATGAAACGGAAGTATACACTTATGCAAAACATCTAAGCCAACAGACGGCAAAAGATGATGTTGCATTGGTTATTGTTGTCAATAAGAATGAGCATACTAATCTTGAGGATTTTAAAAACAGACTGGATATGCTTCCATTAGACATCTATCTATTTAATCCGGAAGAGAATCTGGGTTATTTGAATGGCACCATATTCGGATATCATCAATATTGTCAAATATCAGAATCCGTGCCTGAATGGGTTGTTGTCAGCAATACGGATATAGAATTTCGTGAAAATACGTTTTTTGAACAATTTACAAATACAAGCTATGAGGATGACGTCTGGTGTGTGGCGCCCTCTGTATACTCTCCCAAGAAAAATTCATATGACAATCCGGAATACATTGACCGGTGCACGAAAGAAAAGATCAATCAGCTTATTTATATTCACGAGAGACCTCAGCTTGCCTATCTCTATACAAAATTTGCCAAATGCAAAGGCTTGTTTAAAAGAAATGAAAAACAGCACAGCCAGTATATTTATTCTGCAAAAGGATGCTTTTTCATTATAAGCAACGAATTAGCAACAATTATATTCAATAAGAAATATAAGGCATTGATGTATAGCGAAGAATCCTATATATCAGAGCTTGTAAGGAAATATGATAAAAAAATATACTACGATAGCGAAATCGAAGTGATCCATAATGAAAATTCAGTAACCGGGAAGCTTGAAATTAAAACAAGAGCGAAGTATCTTGCAGATTCCCTGAAAATAATTCGAGACGAGTTTTATATGGATGAGTAGCCCTTTTTATACTATAAATAAGACCATAAACAGATTGCGAGAAAATAACCGATTATGTATGTGATATTGATTTTTGTATTTACAGCTGTCTGTATGTACTATGCGATGATGGTCGGGCAATTGCCGGCAAAAATGAAAACGCTTATAAACTGCGTATTGGCAGTTCTTTTTTCTGTGCTGATCGCATTCAGACCATTATCCGTACCGGACACCATTACTTATTTGGATATGTATAAACAGATAGACGCGAATGTCATATATCCCATAGTAAATTTTGTTGTCATTCAATTTGACGCGGAGATCGGGTATGTACTGTTTTGTCAGATTGCAAAATTGTTTTTCGGCAATGTGTTCAGACTGTTTTTGTTTGTTATTCCAATTGTGAACATAGGGCTTATAGCCTATGGGTCAAGAATCATTATTAAAAATGTGAATAAGGATTTTTTTGATTCAAAGGAGAATAATTACGTATTTATTCTTGTCCTATGTTTATACGCATCTTATTTTGGCCTGATTTATAACGGGGTCACTTTGCGGGCCGGGTTTGCATTGTCGCTGACCATATGCTCATTAGCAATGTATATTGATAAAAAATATATTAAAATGATTCTTTTTCTTGTTTTAGCGTTTTCTTTTCATAAAATGGCTATAACCGGGTTGCTGATTATTATTTTGTATCACATGATTCCACGGTTTAAACGGTCGAACTATTTTTTCATATGGCTTTCATTGGGAATAATAGGCGCATCGGGTCTGGGGAATAGGGTAATTAAACTAATTATACCAATCATGCAGGCGGTATTTTTAAAAATACCGTTTTTAAGTTCGTATAGTCATTATTCGGCGGATTACGTAAATTATGGCGGATATGGGTATAAAAACATATTCTTCTATTTCATTGGCCTTGTTTTGCTGTTTTGGAAGGTTGACAATGGAATATATTACAAATTATTGAATATATATTATATCGGGCTGACAATGATCATTTTTTTAAACAATATCAATGGATCTCGAAGGATATATGAGTTTATTACAGTTTATGCAGTAATGCTGCTGTATATTATGTACAAATATGGGAGCGGCGAAAAGCCTTTAAAATGGATGTGGGTATCAGGCATAGCGCTGATAGGGAATGTTATGGCATTAAGTATATGGAATGTTTTTTAAGTATATATTACGTTTTAGGGAAAGAATTGATTAATAAAGCGTTAAATGCTAAAATCCAAAGGAAAGAAGAACAGTTGAAATATGAAAACACATTTTTTCTGCATATATAATAACAATCAAAAGTTATGTGAAAATACAAAACGGTCAATAGACGGACTGGCTTTAAATGCGAATCAGGTGTTTTCGCATTTCTATTCCAATGAAAAATCGGAGTATAGAAGCATCCGATTATGGATTAATGATGTTCTCGAAGAAATTAATAATGAAGAGAATCAAGATTTATATAAAGATTCGATAATATTTTTCATCCATCAGGATGTTGGATTTGACAAACAATTTTTAGAAAGCTTTTTAAGCCGATACAATGAAATACCGGATAAGCAGGAATGTGCTGTTTTCGGCTTTGCAGGGGTGGATTCCAATGGCGCGATGCATTCATTCATGAAGGATTCCAGCTATTTTAGCTTCTATGGTATAATGGAGAACACAATAGTTGATTCTGTTGACGAGTATTTTTTTGGAATTGAAGCGAATAAATTGATTGAAAATAAGATTGTGTTGAGCAATATTGAAGGATGGCATGCATATTCCGTCGAATTTTCCATATTGTTTTTATTAAAGGGGTATAAGACAATATACATGCCGTTGTTTACCGAACATAATTCAAAGAGAAGCAACAACAAGGGATTATATCCCACTCATTATGCGCTATATGAAAGATATAAAACAACGCTGAATACAACCTGCGGCAGAGTAATGGAGTATAGTAAATTCGGTAAATTTAAAAAATCCATTTATTCGATTTACTTAAACAATATTAAGTTTGAATTTGAATTCTTAGAAAAAATTAAATATTTGATATTGGATTGCCTGAATATCAAATTCAGCTTTTGCAGATATTTAAATTTCAGTAGTAAAAATAAAAACATATCCTATTATTATTTAGACAATTCGGGTAAAGATTCAGCGAAAGAAGTGACCGTGGAATTATCTCCCCTTAAAAAAATAAATTTCCGAACAATATCAAATATCAAGGATATAGACTTTTCCAGAGATGAAACGATTGTCGTGAAAGGCATTCGTAATAAAATGAAAGGATTTAAGTATATCAAGCATGATGAAATAAACATCAGGAAGTAATGAACAAGAATTGCTTTCCCGAATTATATATAGTTGAAAGGAATCCCGCAAATGACAGGAAATAAATCAGGAAATAGACCTTTAAATAGAGATGGTACAAACCAAACAGGACATAATATGCAAAATGGCGTTGTGATAAATCGGGTTGTCCCGGGAAAAAGAAGTAAAATAAACAATACAAATGGTACCACCAGTCCGATCAACCGGGATGGCATGCTCTCCAAACAAACAGCCGGTCTTCATAAACGAAGGAGAAAATTGACAAGAAAACAAGTCGTTGTCAGAATCGGAGTGAGTGTTGTCTCAATCCTGGTCATTCTGGCATTAGCCGCTTTTTTATTATGGAACTACATTTTTTCAGGATTGGAAACTCAAACACCTACAGGTTCGGTTTATCCAACCGAGGCCCTTACCTATCAACCCCCTTCCAGTGAAGATATTACAAATGTATTGTTACTTGGGGTGGATGCAAGAAATCCGAAAGTGGATAAGGGCTTATCCGATTCAATCATGATTCTGACAATAGACCGTAAAAATAATGTAATCAAGCTGACTTCTATCATGCGAGATTGCTATGTTTATGTTCCAGGATACAAAACACCAAGAAAAATCAATGAGGCTCACAATCTTGGCGGCCCGGAACTTGCCATTAGAACCATCAATAATACACTTCGTCTCAATATCCAAAAATATGTAGTGGTGAATTTCCAGAGCATGGCAGAAATCATTGATATTGCCGGCGGTGTCACCTTGACCATTACAGAAGCGGAGCGTACGCAAATAAACGAAGAAATGCTTTCCGATAATATCGTAAAGACTGCAGGGAAACAAAAACTGAATGGGAAGCAGGCGGTAATGTATGCCAGAATTCGCCATATTGACAGCGATATTCAGCGCACAGGAAGACAAAGGGAGCTTCTCAACGCTCTTTTCCTGGAATTCAAAAAGGCTAATGCAATCGATAAAGCACAGATGATTCAAAAAGGATTGTCTAAAATTACTACCAATATGACTTCTACAGAGATTACTTCATTAGGCCTTGATGCTTTGCCGAAAATGTCGAATGAAATCCAGCAGTTGAGATTGCCTCTGGATGGGTACTATACAGTGAATAGTTCAGGAGTGTGGTATATGAATGTGGATTATAATCGGATGATTCCCGAAGTTTACAAATTCATATATGGAATAACCCAGCCTTTTGACTTGGTTCCGACAATTCCGTATGAAGCGAATACCAATACGAAAAGCAGCAGTAAATCTTCGAGCGTATCCAGTTCAAAAACGTCCAATCCATCAAGTGTGACATCATCGGTCTCCTCCTCCATCTCAAGTGAAGAGAAGCCGTCAGCATCCTCCTCCTCCTCTTCCTCCTCGTCCTCGTCCTCTTCCTCCATATCCTCATCAAAAACGGAATCCATATTGACATAAGAAGGAGCAACCATTTATTCCGATCAGCACTAAGAAAAAACATGGGAAATATGATATAATTAGCAATAGTTTATGCACATTTGCAGGCTGTTTGCAGGTAGAAACGAAAGGAGTTACATGAAGTATGAAAGGTATTATTTTAGCAGGAGGTAGTGGAACTCGTCTATATCCACTTACAATAATTACAAGTAAGCAGCTTTTGCCGATTTATGATAAGCCAATGATATATTATCCGTTATCGACTCTAATGCTGGCAGGAATCAAGGAAATCCTGATTATTTCAACACCCCAGGATTTACCGAATTTTGAAAAATTATTGGGCGATGGAAGCCAGTTCGGGATAAGCCTTTCTTATAAAATACAACCATCCCCTGATGGCCTTGCACAGGCGTTTCTTATCGGAGAAGATTTTATTGGCGATGATTGCTGTGCAATGGTGTTAGGCGATAATATTTTTTATGGGAACGGATTCCGTTCTTTACTGAGAACTGCTTCGGAAAAAGCACAGCAAGGAGAAGCAACAATTTTCGGCTATTATGTCAACGACCCGGAAAGATTTGGCATTGTTGAGTTCAACGATGCAGGCAAGGTTATTTCACTTGAAGAAAAACCCAAAAATCCCAAATCGAATTATTGTATAACAGGGCTCTATTTTTATGACAAGCGTGTAGTGGAGTATGCCAAGCAGGTTAAGCCATCTGGCAGAGGAGAATTGGAGATAACTGATTTAAATCAGATGTATCTCGAAAATGGGTCATTGAATGTCCAGCGTCTGGGAAGAGGCTATGCGTGGCTTGATACCGGCACGATGGAAAGCTTATTGGATGCCGCCAACTATATTCAAATTATTGAAAAACGGCAGGGAATAAAAATATCCGCACCGGAAGAAATTGCCTTTATCAATCAATGGATTGATAAAGACACACTTCGCATCTCTGCGGCGCGATACGGCAAATCTCCTTATGGAGAACATTTGAAACGAGTTGCAGATGGAAAAATCCAATATTGAAATCCAATCAAGATTATTGGATAAATCTCTTAAAAGGAGCTAACAAGCGCAATGAAAATTACTGAGACTGATTTTAAAGGATTGAAAATTATTGAAACAGATGTGTATGGCGATTCCAGAGGGTGGTTTACACAAACCTACACAAAGAGTGCTTTTGCACAGGAAGGCATTCATAATGAATTTGTTCAGGACAATCAATCCTATTCAGCACAAAAAGGCACATTAAGAGGAATTCATTTTCAAAAGAATCCGATGGCACAATCAAAACTGATCCGTTGTACCAGAGGCGCGGTGATTGATACGGTTGTCGATCTGCGAAAAGGGTCTGATACATATAAAAAATGGTATAGTATCGAACTGTCAGCCGAAAATAAAAAACAGTTCTATATACCAAAAGGATTTGGTCATTCCTTTTTAACCGTGACAGATGATGTGGAGATACAATATAAAGTAGATGAGTATTATTCCAGAGAGAATGATAGAAGCATCCGGTTTGACGATCCTGAAATAGGGATTATCTGGAGCATCGACCATCCGATTTTATCTCAAAAAGATCAAATTGCCCCATTACTAAAAGACAGCGATGCGGATTTTAGCATTAAAGTCCTGGTAACTGGCGTTAATGGCCAGTTAGGGCATGATGTCGTCAAAAGACTTGACGTTTTAGGCATCGAAAATATCGGAGTGGATTTTATTGATTTTGACATTACCAATCAAGCCCAGACAGAATCGTTTATTCTAAATTATTCTCCGGATGTAGTTGTACATTGTGCTGCGTTTACTGCGGTCGACCGGGCAGAAGAAGAAAATGAAAAATGTTATGCCATCAACGTCGATGGGACAAGATTCATCGTTGAAGCATGCAAAAAAGTCGGCGCAAAAATGATATATATCAGTACGGACTATGTTTTCAGCGGAGAGGGGAATCTGCCACATAAAGAAGATGAGGCAATAAAGCCTGTTAATTATTATGGATATTCAAAACATCTTGGGGAAGAGGCAGTAAAAAGTCTTTTGGAAGAATTCTTCATTATACGAACTTCATGGGTGTATGGAATAAACGGAGGTAATTTCGTTAAGACAATGCTAAATCTGGCAAAGACAAAAAATGAAATTAGTGTTGTCAGGGATCAATTCGGCGCTCCGACCTACACGGTCGATTTAGCGGAATTTATTTGTGATGTTCTTCAAACAAATAAGTATGGCACTTATCACGGGGTGAATGAAGGGGTATGCAGCTGGTATGAATTCGCATTGGCAATATTTGAAAAAACAGGAATTCCCATGGTAATCAATCCGGTTATGACATCGGACTATCCTGTAAAAGCGAAACGACCACTAAATTCCAGGCTGTCAAATGACAATCTGGTTCGAAATGGATTTACCCGGTTTCCTACCTGGCAAGATGCGTTAATACGATATATCAATGAATTGAATGATCAATCCGAGCAAAAATAAAAATGTAGAAAACCAGTGAATATTATTCATTTTACACTTGACAGAAAAGAATGAGAGGATAAAAGCATGAAAACAATATTAGTTACAGGCGGAGCGGGTTTTATCGGCAGCAATTTCATTAAGAGAATGATAAAGGAGCATAGTGATTATAAAATCGTTAATATTGATGTATTGACATATGCCGGGAATCTGGAAAATCTCAAAGACATAGCAGACAATCATAACTATACTTTTATTAAGGCGAATATTTGTGACCGGATAAAGATCGATGAGATTTTCAACCTCTATCATTTTGATTATGTAGTCAATTTTGCTGCGGAGTCTCATGTCGATCGAAGCATTGAGAATCCGGAGATATTTTTAGAGACCAATGTCATTGGCACTCAAGTTTTACTTGATGTGGCAAAAAAATATTGGAAGGTGAATCCGAATGACAAATATTCTAAAGAATATCGGGCAGGAGTGAAATTCTTGCAGGTTTCAACGGATGAAGTATACGGTGCACTGGGTTCAACCGGAATGTTTGTTGAGACGATGCCGTTGCTTCCAAACAGTCCTTATTCGGCATCGAAAGCAAGCGCCGATCTTATCGTGAGAGCATATCACGAGACTTTCAACATGCCTGTTAATATTACTCGCTGCAGCAATAATTATGGCCCTTATCAATTCCCGGAAAAATTAATCCCGCTTATGATCAATAATTGTATAAAAGAGAAGGCTTTGCCCGTGTATGGAGATGGCATGCAAATCAGAGACTGGCTTCATGTATCAGACCACTGCTGTGCCATTGATACAGTGCTGCATAATGGCGTGGATGGAGAAATCTACAATATCGGAGGAAATAACGAAAAAGCGAACATCGAAATCGTTAAGCTTATTATCAAAACAGTCGGAAAATCAACAGACTTGATCAAATATGTGCAAGATCGGCCAGGACACGATAGAAGATACGCGATTGACAATACGAAGATAAGCACTCAATTTGGATGGAAACCTGCCTATACTTTCGAACAGGGAATGAAAGAAACAATTGACTGGTACTTAGATAATGCGCAATGGATCGAAAATATTGTATCCGGCGATTACGAAAAATATTACGAGAAAATGTATTCATAACGGGTATCCAGAGGAACATCGGAAATGCTCGGAAGAATTTTTACATAGGAGGAATTTTCGGAAATGACAGAACAGATTACGAAAAATGAAAGACCTGGTTCTGATGAAATCGATTTTTGGCTTTGGATAATTAAAAATACGAGAATTATTCTTGCTTCCAAAAAAATCATTGCATTGTGTACAATTATCGGGTTGCTGATTGGTATCGGAATGAGCTTTCTATTAAGTAAACCCATCTATAAGAGCCAATCCCAGTTTATTTTGAATATACCGGAAAAAATCAATACGTCCTATGGGGAATTTGCTTTTCCTTCCCGAAGACTGGAAGAATATGGGGATACGATAAACAAAGATCGCGCTATCTTGCTTACCCTAAAAGATACGGAAGGCAAGTACACAGAGGCGCAGTTGAAGAAAATGATCAATATACAACTTGATGCAGCCACAACAATCTTAACGATCTCAGTCGAAAATGAATCCCCTGAAGAGGCATGCCGTATTGCAACAATTCATACAAAAAATTATCTGGCCGTTATCGATTACGTCCTTACACAAGCTGCAGTGAAGTCTTTCCTTGATAAGCAAAAAAAGGAAGTCTTCCTTATGGGCGAAAAGCTGATCACTTTACAGCTGGAATTGACAAGTGCAAAAAAAGAATTAGAATCCACCCCGATGATGGTTGTTATAAAGTCCATTCAACTTGACAAGAATCAAGCGGAACAGTATTATTCCAATTCAGCGGATCAAGGGCTGGATCAATTCAAAGATCAAGTGATTCTATCTCAAATCATGAATCCATCTTATGAAAAGCTATCGATCTTGATTAATCAACACGAAATAGATATCAGTTCGACAGAAAACAAGATCAATATTGCTAAAAAGGCAATAGAAGAACTGACCGCACAAAAAGCCGAACTAGAAAAAAGCGGACAGGGGAATATTGTTACTGGCTCAGCATACGAAAGCTTCAACCTCCAGGAATCCATTATGACTACACTGGAACAACCACAGGTGAATAATACCAGTATAGGTTCAAGCAAATTGAAAATCATTGGCTTATCCTTTTTTGCTGGATTTGTTCTCGGTTTATGCATTGTCTATATTAAAGCTTTTTCGAAAAGAATGAAGATGATTTCGGATATATAGATTACCAAAACGAAATATTTTACACAAACCCGACAGGGGATGGACCTTCACATTGATATATTTCGATATATTTTGTGAAGGCCTTTTTATTCATTCGATGTGAATTTCTGTTATAATACCAGTAGAATCGCTTAAGGAGACTATTAATGAAAGCAAAGTGTTTCGCTGGCCATATTGAAATAAACGAACAAAAAAATAACAACGGATCAAGGTTGCATCAAATCTCCCGAAAATCAATCCTTTATCTCATCCCCCCCTTGATTGTTGCAGCAGTCCTGCTGCTGGTTTACGCTCTCAAAGGGATTTATCCGTTTGGCGGTCTGACCGTCACATACGGCGATATGGATCAGCATTATATTCCATTCAGTTATCATATTTATGATGTTTTTCATCATGGCAAGAGTCTGTTCTGGGATCCTTATCTGGGAACGGGGTCGAATATTTTCGGGATCGAGGCTCTTTCAGGCATGTTCAGTCCGATCTCCTGGCTGGTGATTTTTAGCGCAAGGGAGAACATTCCTCAGTTTGCATCTTTTCTCTTACTGATTCGAATGGCGCTTCTGTCTTTTACTTCATTCATTTTCATGAACCGGATGTTTCGGAGTACTCCCATTTTCTGGCGTGTGGCGCTCAGTGTGATGTATGCGTTCAGCGGATATGTTCTGATTTTTTACACCAATATGCCATGGATCGATTGCGCCATATTATTTCCGCTTATCCTTCTTGCCCTGAAGGATTTATTGGACAGGGGCCGGATCATCGGCTATGTGTGCGCTCTTTCGGTGAATCTGATTGTCAGCTACTATATCTCCTTCATGGTCCTGCTTTTTCTATTTTTCAGCAGCGGCGTTTTTCTGATGCTCTATATTGAGAAAAGCAGACGCAAAAAAGTCTTGATCCATCTTGGAATCGGCACGATAAGCGCTTTGCTGCTGACAAGCTTTGTCACGGTTCCGGCCTTTCTCCAGTCCGCGTCTTCCATGCGCTTCGGCGGAGCTTCCTATCCGGCCCTGATTTCAGCCGATTCGAGTCTTTCGGTCCCCCTGAACCAAACGGTGTTCTTCTTTTTTTCCTGCACGGCTTTGGTGGGTTTTTCCAAAATTTTTATGCAATTCGATGAAAAAAAAAAAAAGACCG